>NZ_SMLD01000140.1:0-24781 GCF_004352805.1 Nonomuraea mesophila | reverse complement strand
CCACCCTCCCCGGCGTCCCCCGGATCAGGCTGCCCTCAGCTCCACCCGGCCGCTGCGACAGCCAGGCGATGGAGTCCTTTCACCTCCACTCGGTCACACAGCGCCTCGTGGCGCACTACAGCAGCGGAATACAGCAACGTCAGCTCACAAGATCACATATTGTCAGCCCGCACCTAACGCTTGACCAGGGATGCGGGCCCTCGATGAGGTCACTGGCTCCCGTTCGCAAGCAGGAAGTCAGGAGGTCGAATCTCTCAGGGTCTGTCCGGGCGATCAAGAGGGCGGGCTAACGTGTCGCGGTTGTCAGGGCGGGTTATCTCGGTTGCTGCGGATTTGCTGTGCTGTCACGATCCGCACATGATTACTCCTGGCCCGATAGTTCCTGATGGTGGCGGCTACCGTCACTCGTACGAGATCACCGCTCCTGCACGCCTGGTCCATGTCTCCGGACAGATTCCGGTGGCGCCGGACGGCAGCCTCCCGGACGGATTTGCCGCGCAGTGCCGACAGGTCTGGGCCAATCTGGCGGCTGCGCTGGCTCATCACGGGATGGGCCTGTCCGACCTGGTCAAGGTGACCACGTTTCTGTCAGACAGGGCGTATCGGGAGGAGAACTCCGCCATCCGGCAGGAGGCACTTGGCGACCACGCTCCGGCTCTGACGGTCATCATCACGGGCATCTACGACGAAGCGTGGCTATTGGAAGTCGAGGCTGTCGCTGCGCGGTAGATGCCGCCCGCCGGTCATGAGCTCCGGTCATGACCCTTGTAGCGGTCCTTATCGAAGGCGGGTAGCCCTCCGCCGCGTGATCCTTTGCGCAGGCGGGCGGCCTGGCTGTCGCTCTTCTCGGGAATGGTGTGGCTGATGCCGCGTCGGCGCAGGTGCCGGCGGCATGGGCCGTTGCTGTATGCCTTGTCAGCGGCGAGGCTGTCGGGCTTCTTGCGTGCTCCAGCGCCGGCTGCAGTTGGGGGCAGTCGGCCTGCTGACCTGGTGTGACGATGAGAGACAGCGGACGGCAGCGGCCTTCAGCGCTCAGGTGGAGCGTAGTGGTGAAGCCGCCTCGCGAGTGGGCCTTGGCCACCCACTCGTGCCCGTCTGCTGTGACGGAAACGAGCCCCATTGATCCTCGTCAACCTTCGCGTTCTCGGCGTCTCTGGAGACCCATCTCCTCGAGCTCATCTGCCCATTGGCCTCACGGCGGAGGCTGCCACAAGGCCGAAGACAGCTTCTGGGTGATCTCCTGCGAGGTAGTTCGGGGCACGACCCGGATGGGTTCGCCGTTGTCGTGGATGGTGATGTGCATGTCGTCCACGGTCACGTCCAGGATCTGCGGGCGTGAACCCGTCCGGGAAGGTCGTGGCCATGAGGTCGTCGGCGGTCCACGAGGTACGGAACGGGACCGCCGGGCCCTGGTCGGCCGGTGCGTGGACCGCATCACCGGCGATCAGACGCAGGTGGGAAGAGCGATGGGAACGTCCTTACACTGAGGTGCATGTGCCGCCGGCGTCAGCAGATGAGCGAGCATCGGCGATCCAACGTTGAGCCGGCACCTCACGTGGCGACGTTGGTGGCAGACTCCGACGTGTTGATCGCCGGCCTGTTCTCCGCCAAGCGGAAAAATCATTCCGACCTCATGGACGATCTCGCTGAGGAGATCAGCAACCTGGGTGGGCGAGTCGTCCGACGGTTCGTGCAACGCCGAGGCATCTCGGGCGGCAAGAAGGGTCAAGCGCCAGGAGGAAGGGCGAACATGGACCAGCCCTACTCGGCGCGAACGCTGATGAGCACGGGCAAGGTGCGCGAAATTGCAGAAGCCTGCACGGAGACCCAGGCCACGGCCGTTGTGTTCTTCAACGACCTGACCGACAGGCAACGGACCGTGCTGACCGAGATTCTTGGCTGCCCTGCATTGAGCCGCAGCGACCTGCAACGCTCACTGGATCATCCCTCGGCAAGGTGAACCCCGGCTCCGGCTTGCTGTGATCGGGCTCCTTGTGGTCGGGCATGTCCACGATCATGGTGTACGTGGTGGTACTTCGATTATTTGCCCTCGGCCTCATCAGCGGCGGTGTCATGACGATCCCGTTCATAGGGGACCGGTCCGGCAGTGATGTGAACCATGTACGTCTCGATGCCCTGATCACCATGAACCTGTTTCAGCTCGTG
This sequence comes from Nonomuraea mesophila, assembly GCF_004352805.1. NCBI lineage: Bacteria > Bacillati > Actinomycetota > Actinomycetes > Streptosporangiales > Streptosporangiaceae > Nonomuraea > Nonomuraea mesophila. Next base: position 22,615 of record NZ_SMLD01000140.1, on the reverse strand, counting down.
ACCGTCCCGCTCGGGTTACTGATCGGCATCCTGCTTGTGTTCATGCGGTCATGGGCGCGCCCTCCCGGCTACGTCATGGCTGCGGCCACGATCGTGTTCGGTGTGGTGGTAGCGACGCAGGCGTGGGCCGTGATGAGCTGGGCAGAGGGCCCACCTCCCGGAATCGGCGATCCAGACGGAGAGGTCGGCCTCGGGGTTCTGAACGTGCTCGGGGGCGCGTTCACGATTCTCGTCGGCGTCTCCATCGCCTCGATGCGGTGGGCCGGTTGGGAGGCGCAGGTGGTTTCGGCGCGTCGGACGCGCTCGCGTAGGGCGCCACGGAGCAGGCGTACGTCATCGGCCCACGTGAAACGCCGTTCCCGACGATGAACTGGCCTCCTCCGAGGGCTGAGCGTCCGTGCGCTTCGCTGTCACGGCCTGTGTCCGCCACCCGCGGACGCTCAACCGCACTGGGTGCTCCCGTGCGACGCGGCCCTGGAACTGTACGGGAAATGCCTGGTCAGCAGAGCGTGGGCTTGCCCGCGTCCTTGGGAACCTCCGGCATGGAGTCGACGATTTCCACCGCCATCACCGCCATGCTGCCGGTCCGGACCTCCTTGACCTGTCCGCCTTCCTGCCGCCCGAGCCAGGACTGGTGGCCGAGGAACCGGTACGTGACCGGCTCGAAGATGAGCTCGCCGCGTTCCCAGCCGTCGGGGGTGTCCAGCTTGAGCGAGGCGCCCACCCCCCGTCGTCCGGCGGGGTCGGTGAGGTTGGGGACGATGGTCACGGTCGGCAGCTTCGACAGCGTGCGGAAGACCGCGGCCCTGGCCTCGGAGGAGGTGAGGGGGTCCTGCGCCAGCTCGTGCAGCGAGCTCGCGATGACCTTCTCGACCCGCATGTCGATCTCGCGCGTGCCCAGTTCCGTCTCTCCTCGTCTGCGCTGGTCCGCCCGGACGAACGTCTTCGCGTCCTCGCGGATCTTCGCCAGAGCCCGATCGGGATCGGCGAGAAGATCGGTGGCCTGGAACGGCAGCGCCAGGGAGCGCTCGTGGCACTGCCCCGCGCGCTGGTACTCCACCGCCCCGGGGGACGGCGGGTGCACGGGGCGTCCTCCGCTTACGACGTGTACCTGCCCGTACGTCGAGCGCGTCAGAGCCTTGCCGGGATCCCCTGCCGGCATCCACACCTCTCGGCGCACGTCCTGGGTGTAGTCGCCCTCCGAGCCGGTGGCGAACGTGACGATTCTCCAGTCGATGTAGACGAACTGCCCCGGGCCGGGCGCCTCCTCCCGTGCCGCGACCGAGGCCGCGTTCTGGAGCAGTTCGGCGGCGTTGGCGGGAGGCGTACCGAACGAAGCTGAATTCTGACCGCCACGCACCACGCTCACGCCCGCGGTCACCGCCGCCGCGAGACCCACGGCCACGCCCGCCTTGATCGCCAGTCGGCGCCCGGGCAATCCGCCGGGCACCCGCCTGGGCGGCCACACCGGCTGACCGTGGCCTTCACCGGCCCGCTCGGCCTCGGCCTCTTCGGCCAGCAGGCCCCGTGCGCGCGCGGTCACCTCGGGTGAGGGGCCAGGCAGGCTGTCATGGTGGCTCTTGAGAGCTTCCAGTTCGTTCATCACAGTGCCTCCCCTTCGGAGCCGACGATCTTGCGGAGTTTCTTGCGGGCACGATTGAGACGCGATCCGACCGTTCCGCGAGGTATGCCGAGAGCCTCGGCCACCTCCTCGTAGCTGAGCTGGGCGCAGGCGACCAGCAGCAGGACGTCCCTGTCACCGGCAGAGAGCCGGCTGAGGCCGGTGGCCAGCCGCGGCCGGATGACCGCCGCGGAGACCTGCTGCACCACCCGCTCGTCGTGATTGGCGACCTCCGCCGTATCGCCGCTTCTGGCCAGTGCCCGATATCTGCGCGCCTCGCTGCGACGGTGGTCGGCGACCAGGTTGGAGGCGATGCCGTATAACCAGGGGCGGGCACTGGGGCAGCTGAGGTCGAAACGTTCTCGGCTGCGGAACGCGCGCAGGAAGGTCTCCGCGGCGATGTCGTCCGCGGCGGACGCGCCCAGGCGTAGGTGTACGTAGCGGTGGATGGAGGAGAAATAGCGATCGAAGACGGCGCCGAAACGATCAGGGTGTCGCCTCGACGCCTCTATCACCTGGGCATCGGTGTCCTCGTTGGGAGGCGCCGAATCTCGGAGGGAAGCTGTCATGCAAGCCGGCCTTTCAGGCGGTGACGTCGGAACACTCGTAGTTCGGCGAGCTACCGATTCTTGTTCACGGTTTGTCACGCCTTGCCACGGCTGCCCGTCCGCCGCGTGCCAGGTCGGCCGCCCGTGTGACAGCTGTCATGTCGGACTCATGATTGCGATGTCTACGCCGCTACACGGTCCTGCACCAGGATCGAACCATGACGAACGGTAAGAACACCCCCAACTGGAAAGTCGGCATGTGGCCGAGCATCGCGATCGGTATGGGACTGGGCGTCGTGCTGCACAACTTCGTTCTCGGCATCTCACTGTCCCTGTGTCTCGGCATCGCCCTCTCGTACGCGCTGGCGGAGAGCCGCGAGACCGGGTAGTCCGACGCCGCAACCCTGGACACCGGCCCTGAAGAACCTGCCCGATTTTCAGAACGCCTGGCCGGGTCTCCTGCTGCTCGACTAGGCGTCGGTGCGTGAGTCTCTCACCAGGTCGTCGCAGAAGGCGGCGACGTCGTTGCCGACGAGTTCCACAGCTCCTCTGCCGGCAGCCGCGCCCTCCTCGAGGAAGTCGAGGAGCCCCGGAAGCAGGGAAGCGTCAGCCGGGCCGACCTTGAAGAAGTAGCGCTGGATCTCCTTGTAGACGATCCGGTGGTCCGGTGGAAGCGCCTTGACCCGGGCCATGTGCGCACGCCACTGCTTCTTGCTCTCGATGATCTCCTGGATCCCCACGTCAACCTCCTAGCCGGCTCAGTTTCCTGGTGACGTTCCTGTTCAGCTGTTCGCGCCATCGGTCGCGACAGGTGCGGGCACCTTCTCCGCCGGCCAGTGCCGCGCAGAATCCTTCGAGGTCGTCACCGAGCACTTGGTGAATGCTCAGCCCGTCGGCGGCGGTCTCTTCGAGCAGCCCGAGAGCGCCGTCGAGGATCGGCAGCAGGTTGCGGCCGGTGAAGTCCGAGTAGGGAAGAAGGTGCGCCTGGACCTTCTCCCACGCCGCCTGGTGGTCGGCCGGCAACGCCTCGGCCCGGGTCGCGAAATCCTGCCATTCCCTGGTGAGGTCGCTGCCGGTCATGGTCTGCCAGATGTTCATTCCCCGCCCTCTCTGAGCTTGTCGATCCGTGATGAGACGTACTCCCATTTCGCCCAGAACTTCGTGAGCTCTTCGCGGCCCGCGTCGTTGAGCGCGTAGAACTTGCGCGGCGGGCCCAGCTCGGAGGGGCGTTTCGTCACCTGGACGAGCCCGTTCTTCTCCAGCCGCAGCAGGATGGCGTAAACCGTCCCCTCGACGACGTCGGTGAAGCCGAGGTCGTTCAACCGGCGCGTGATGGCGTACCCGTAGGTCTCCTCGCTGCGGATGATCTCCAGCACGCAGCCTTCGAGCGTGCCCTTCAGTATTTCTGTCAGGTCATCCATGCCGACCCCCTAGCTACTCAATGACACCGAGTACTACTATACAGTATCACCGAGTAGTGGAGTTGCCCAGCGAGCGCGGCAGTGTGGATCAATTCACCGCATCTCGTGAGGATCATTAAGGCGAAAGGGTGCGCACGGCAGAACCTGCTGTCGCCGCCGCTCGTCTGACCCGCCGTCCGTGCCTGCGCCACCACGCGCGGGCCCATAGAAGATCCGGAATGATGATGAGCGCCAGCACCACGACTGCCTCGGCCATCGCCCACGGCTCCTTCGCTCCCAGCAGGTCCTGGACCGAGTGCACGATCAGAGTGACCACCAGCGGCAGCGTCACAAGTACCGCGAACGAGAGGCAGGCGAGAGTGCCGACGCTCTGGAGCACCGCGTAGAGACGCACGCTGAGTCGTTCGCGTGGCGGTAGCGAGGCCAGCGTGTTGCGTCTGCCCCGAAGGAGACCGACCACATAGGCAGCGCCGCTCCCGTACAGGTTTCGGCAGCCGGTGACATCCTGCAGGAGAAAGTACAGGTCGGTACGCATGAACACGAGGAACTGATTAGCGAGGCGCAGTGTCTGGATGAGGATGACCCAGGAAACGATCGGGTTCGGTCCTATGGCGAACACCCAGGTCAAGGCCATGCCCGAGATCGTCAGATCGACGGCTGTGCCGGCCAGGTAGACGGTGACGCGGATCCGTGTCGGCGCCACCCAGATTCCCGAGACATCGGTCTGAGCCACCAGGAACTGCAGGCGCGTGCCGAGGCTCATACGCGCGGGCACGCTGGCGGCACGGGCGGTGAGCAAATGAGCCAGCTCATGGAGTCCGGTCGTCAGCCACGCGACCACCGCCCAGGTCAGAAGTACGGCGGCGCCGTGGTCGGTCCAGAGGACCGCTTCCCACCCAGGAAAGATCGCAGGCCGTAAGACCAGGCAGGCGATCCCTGTCCCGATCGGGCCCAGCAGGGCCAGGTGCAATGCGGGATGCAACGTCCAACGCACGTGCCGGGGCTGGAGCCAGGGGAAGGTCGGTCGCTGCCACGCCGGACCGGGTATGGGGTGCCCCTCGACCTCCGCAACGAGACCCGCTTCCGACAAGGCGGCGACGAAGTCTGCCACGTCGAGGTCGGTACCGGTCTCCTCCAACAGGTGAACACGGGCCTGCTCGACGTCCATGCCCTGCTGGAGCAGGCGGATGGCCAGCAGCCCTTCCTCGGGTACGGCCACGAAGTCGCCCGAGTCCACCCGCCCGACGATCCACTCGTCGCCATCATGGCGGACGCCGAGCCTGTGGAAGGTGACCGTCAAGCCACCCTCATCCTGGCGCAGTACGTGCGCAGGTCCTCGCCCTCGTCGAAGATACTTGCCAGGACCGGTATGCAGGGTTCGACGAAATCCGGGTCGGTGATCTTACGTGCGCCGGTGTGCACTCCGATCTCGTCGTAGAGCACTTCGTACAGCAGGGCCGGGTTGAACAGCACCAGCTCCGGCACAGGGCCGTCGGCCTCGTACGGGTGCACCGCCGAGACGGGCACCACCCTGCTGTTCTCACCCTCCTCGGCGCGCATGGCTAGCAACGCCAGTTCCCAGCGGACGTACGGAGAGAATGGCTCCTCAACTATCCGGATCCGCCGGAAGTCCATGTGGTCGGGATTGTCGCTGCGGAAACCGGGACGCATCTGTTCCGCCAGTTCCATCGCTCGGTCCCAGTCTCCGTCGAGCATTGCCAGGTAGCTGGGCAGATCTCCCTCGTCGAAATGCTGAGCACGTTCAAGTTTCCACAGGACGCCGCTGGCGCGTTCGAACTCCCTGGCGAAGTCGGCGCCGTACTCGGTCGCGTTCATCGTTGTGGCAGGCGCGTTCCGCAAGCGGCTCAGAACGTTATTCATCACGCCTCCTTGGGGGTGCGGGCAGGTTGCCCTGCCCGCACGTGAATCAGTTCGAGTTTCCTTGGCTGGGAGTCGACGCGGTGGGCTCGATCTTCTCCAGCCGGCGAACGATAATTTTCTTACGCGGCTTCCGCTCCTGCTGTGGTTCCGGAGAGGGGGTGTTACTCATGACACTCCTTACCAATCGGGTCGGGAACGGCAACTGCGAGAGTATGGTCTGTTCGGCCAAGGATCAAGAACAGACTTCACAATGAGGCCTCGATGCATATCGGGCGTACACATGTCCGTTCGGGTCCAGCAGCGTCACCCCGTGAAAATAGCCTGGCGGGGTAGTCATGGTCCCCGTAACAAAGGCCAGGACATCGTGCGCGACCAGATGTCCCGACAATCCTGCGGACGCGCTGGTCGCACCGGGCCAGGCGTAGTCGGCGCCGGGCTGTGGCGGAATTCCGGCCCGTACACACTCGAAACAGGGTCCACCGGGGCCGAAGACTCCCACACTGATGAGGGGTCCGTTGTACCCACCGCTCACCCACGGAATCCCTGCTTTCGCGCATGCGCGATTGGCCCAGGTCTGGATGCCGTGCGGCTCGCGCGGCCGATCGGCGCACAGCGCCAAGACGTCGAATCCGTCGACCAAGCTCGCCAACTGCTCGGACCTGTTCACCATCACCTTCTCCACGGTGACGTCGACACCGGAATTGGTCTGCCGCAGCCGTTCCAGCGCCACTTCGGTCTTGGGGCGGCCGATGTCGGCCTCGGTGTAGAGCAACTGCCGGTTCAGGTTCGACAACTCGACGACGTCGGGATCCACTAGGTGCAGCCGGCCCACTCCGGCTGTCGCCAGTGCCCAAGCCGCGTGACTGCCGCTCCCGCCCAGGCCGAGCACCAGCACTCGAGCGGTCTTGATCCGCACCTGCGGTTCCCAGCCATGATCGCGGGGAGTGAGATCCACCCAGCGGAAGTACTCTCTGCTGCGGCTATAACGGTCCTTTTCCTGCGCGGTCAGCTCCTGGCATGGGCTCGGGTCGGCTTCTTCCACATGGCCGGAGGACAGAAGGGTCTCGACGATGTCCTCAGCGTCCTCGCCGGTCAGGACGGGAAAACGAGAGCGAAGCCCGGAGGCGATCTCCGTGGGGGAACGTGTGCCGTTCATGAGCGTCAGAGCGGTCCACGCCCAGCCGTCCGCATCCGTGATTTCCGACGCTATGCCGTGCAGGGCACCGCCGAGGCGGATGGTGCCGTCGCCGAGCCGGTATGGAGCATGCTCAGGTTTGACACGAGGAAGGCGCATTCACCGATGGTCGGCAGCGACGCCTGCATCGTCAAGATCCGTGTTCCTTGTTACGGTCGGTTCGCTGACGGCAATGCGTACAGGTTGCCGTTCGCGCTGCCGACGTAGACGAAGCCGCCCGCCACGACGGGCCGGGGTTCGATGGTGCCGCCGGTCCGTACGCTCCACCGCGCCGTGCCGGTGGCGGCGTCGAGGGCGTGCATCGTTCCCTCGTCGTGCCCCACGTGCACGGTCCCGTTCTTCACCACCGGGCCCGAGACAGGTCCTTTGCCCAGCGGGAAGCTCCAGCGTGGCGTGCCGGTGGCGGCGTCGAGCGCGTACAACCTGCTGTCGACGCCGCTGGCGTGCACAAGTCCGGAGGCTGCCGCGGCGCTCCACTTGTAGCCGGGTTTGTCGCCTCTGGTGGGGAAGGTCCACAGCCGTGTGCCGGAGCCGGCGTCCAGCGCGTACGTCGCGCCGTTCGTGTCGCCGAGGTACACGGTCGCGCCGGCCGGCACCGGACGGGAGCCGACGGGGCCGCCGATCCTCGCCTTCCATCGGACCTGCCCGGAGGAACCGTCCAGCGCGTGCACCCTGCCGTCGGTGCTCGCGGCGTGGACGACCCCGCCGGCGCGCGCGAGATAGGTGTGGTCGTGCTCCCCGCCGGCCCTGAAGCGCCACTTCATGGCCCCCGAGGCGGCGTCCAGCGCGTACACGGTGCCGTGGTCGCTGCCGACGTGGACGACCTCACCGGCCAGCACGGGATCGGGGTTCAGGACGTCGCCCTCCGGCCGGAAACTCCACAATGTCGTGCCGGAGGCCGCGTTGAGCGCGAGGACCTCGGCTTTCGTGGAGAAGGGGGACTTCCTGGTCCATACGTACAGGCGGCCGGTCGCGGACACGAGGTCGCTCATCGCGTCGATCCTGCGGCTCCACCGCATGCGGCCGGTGGCGGCGTCCAGCGCGACCAGCCTGCCGGAGGTGTTCGCCGCGAACACCGTGCCGCCGGCCACCACGTGATCGACCAGCAGCGAACCACCCGTACGGAAACGCCAGCGCAGCGTTCCCGTGGCGGCGTCCAGGGCGTACACCGTGCCGTCGCCGCTCGTCGCGTGGACGACGCCGCCGGCCACGACCGGCTCGGCATGGATCACCGCGTCGGTCGGATGGCTCCAGCCGCGCGCGGGCGCGGGGACGGGGGCGCGGACGCCCGGCCGGTACCGCGCGAGCAGCCTGCGCTGCAGCGTGGGGGAGATGAGCCGGACCGCCTCGCGCGAGAGCGAGGTCAGCCGGACGATGACGGGGCCCACGTTGACAAGGGTCGCGCCGTAGAATCCGTTCGTCTCGGCCACGGTGTAGGACAGGAAGCCGGGACTCTCGGTGGTGGGATCGATGGCGTTGGCCTCCTTGACGGCGGCGGCCTCGGCGGTGAACAACGCGCGTGCGCCCGCGTACGTCGGGGACAGCCACTCCACGGAGAGCGAGACGACGACGCCGTCGTCCGTGGGCGGTATCCAGTCGCATTTCGCCGGCTTCGTCCGTGCCTTTCCCGCCGCACGGCCGTCCGCACCGCCGTCCGCACCGCCGTCCGTACGGGGAACCGGGTGATAGCCGTCGGCGAGGACGGACAGGTCCCGGCCGGTGAGCAGCGCGCAGGCGTCCGGCCAGGCGCTCGCCGGGACGGCGCCGAAGCGTGCGGGCCCACGCGAAAGCCCGTGGACCAGCCGGTACGCGGTGAACCGGCCGGGCACATCGCTGAGCACGAAGGCCATCCCGGGGATCGACCCGGCCAGGGACACCCGGTCGTACGGCAGGTCGAGCGGCAACGCGGCCAGCCGCCCGATGCCGGGGTCGACGGAGAACAGGTATGCGGCCAGCGGCCATTGGCCGTCCGGGACGGCCCTGGCATGGTCGGCCGCCGCGGAGTAGGAGGCCGCGAACAGGGGCGGGACCCAGCGGCCGGGGGCCGTGACCGGCGCGGCTCCGGGGGCGGTGGGCAACAGCCGGCCGTCCGCCCCGGCGAAGTAGTGATCGTCGGCCACCGAGGCGTGGAGGTGTCCTGCCGCGTTGGCCGTGACCTGCATCGCCGAGTCCTGGGCCGGCGGTGACGAGGAGGGCGGCAGCGCGCGTGTCCATTCCGTCCGCAGCGTGCGCGGGTGCAGCGAGGCGAGCCGCGCGTCGTCTCCCGCGCACAGGCTCAGCAACGCCACCGACCGGGCGGTGGCCGCGCCGCGAAGGTGGCAGCCCGGCGGATACGTCATCCGTGCCGTGGCGGCGCCGGTGCGGAGGTCCAGGGCCTGGACGTGGAAGGGCTCGGCCGGTCGTTCGAACACCACGATGCCGCGCTCGGTCACCATGATGCGCGAGCCCCGGTAGTTGCCGGGACCGTCTGTCCCCGGCCGGCGCGGGGAGATGGTGATCGTGCGTTCCCACAGCGCGGCGCCCGTGGTCAGGTCGTGGGCGTCCAGGGTGTGCGTGACGACGTCCGGCGTACCTCTCGACACCACCAGCGTGTCGCCCGCGATCCACACGCCCGTGAGAGGCGGCCCGGCGGGGATGGAGCGCAGGAGCCCGCCGGTGCGCGGATCGTGGAGGTGTACGGCGCCGTGGCGGGTCGCGACGGCGACCGCGTGCCCGGACACGGCGCTTCTGGGCGCGTCGAAGGGTGACTCGCCGGTGCCGGCGTCCGTGGACACCGACCACGCCGTACGCCACTCGACGGGCACGAGCGGCAGCGGGGGAGCGGACGCGGCCGAGCAGGCCATCAGGACCGCCGCGAGCAGGACGGCGGCCGCGTGGCGCCCGCGCACGGTCAGCACTCCTTGACCTGCTGGATCTTCCGCTCGATCACACACGCTTCGCCGCGCGAGATCGGCTGCCAGCCGCGCAGCGGGGAGACGGTGTAGTAGGAGCGGTAGGCCTCGGCGGTGCCGGTCACCCGGAACGGGCTCCCGCCCGGCCCTTCGATCGTCAACTGCTCGGTGCGGTCCTCCGCGAGCACGGTGACCTGGAGATCGAACTCGTAGTAGGCGGCCGTGCCTTTGACCGACAGGGAGAGCGTGATCCTCTCGTCCCGTTTCAGGTCTATCTGCTTCTTCCTGAAGTAGGACGTGCCCGGGTCCTCGGCGGCGGCGAAACGGGGAGCGGGCTCGTCGAGGTCGGCGGAGAGTTCGACCGTGTCGACCTCGCCGGCGGGGGTGCTGATCAGCACCGCGCCGTCCGAGACCGGTGCGCGGGTGAGAACGCGCGGCTTGATGTCGACGATGCGTACGCTGCTGCGGTTGCCGACAAGGACGACGGTGGCGTCCGCCCTTTCCAGAGGGGCCCGGTGATGGCGGGTCATGACGGCGTCGACCCGCGCGCCGGACGCGTTGCCGAGCAGGATGGCGCGCTCTCCTGGATCGGTCACCGGCTCCCTCAGGGCGGTGTCCTGGGCCGAGTGGTCGACGGCCACGTGGCCGACTTCGACGGGGGGTTCTCCGCTGATCAGGTCGACCGTGTCGTGCCCGCGCGTGTTGAACCAGGCGGTGAACACGACACCGATCGCCGCGATGAGCACAGCGCTGAGGATTCCCGCCAGCCAGGTGCGCATGGCCTTCCCCCGCCCGGCCGGCTCGGCCTGTGGGGTGGGGGCGGCCCGCCCGGGTTCGGCACGCCTGTTGCGGCGTGCTCTGCCCATGGGACGTCCCCTTCTCAGAAACGGCGGATGGATCTCCTTCGCATAGTGCTACAGGGTTTCCGGCGGCGTGATGGTGAGATATTCACGACGGGCATGGTGCTGAGCACTCGCGCGGGGTGGTGATTCAGGGCAGCGTGTCGATGAGAACGTGCGGGTCGAAGGCACGCAGTTCGTCGGCTCGATCCGTGAGAACGGGCCATTTCCGCATCCGGGAACACCAGATGACATGGCCGGCCGTGACATCGCGGGAGCCTTCGAGGATCTCCGCGATATCCCCCACTTTCCCGCTGGTGAAGTCGTCGACCTTGACCGCCGGATTGCTGATGAGTTCGAAGAGTTCGATCTGGGTCGCCAGTGGCGATATCGACAACACGGCGGCGAGAGCGGTTGCCGGGATGCACAACTCGCCTCCGGCGTACAGGCAGGCTGCTACCACCGACCGGGAGTATTGAGTCTTCGCGACCGTGATGTCGACGAGGGCGCTCACATCGAGGACCCGTCCAGGCACCATGTTCAGTCCTCTCGACTCCGCTTCAAGCCGAGACGAGCCCACTCTTCGTCCGACATCCGGTCCACATCGAGCGAATCCGCCGCCCGATCGAGATCCTCTCGCTGGAGATTCCACCGCTGTATGAGCGTGATGGCGTGGGTCTTGTTGCCGACCTCACGCTCTACGGCAGTGCGGATCACGTCAGCGATCCTAAGGCCGTCGGCTCTGGCTTTCCGGGAAAGCGCCTCAAATACAGCCTTGTCAAGATCTACGGTGACGGTTCTGGTGTCGAGTGAGGGATCTCCGTGGCCGTTGGGCGAGACTTGAGGCGCCGGCCATCCGGTGAACTGCGGCTTTCCCCCATTGTCGCGCTCGAACTCATCCATTTTGTCGCAACTATCATTGTTTCGCCGCGATGGCATCGGGATGGCCATATGCAAGACGGTAGCCCTCCAACGCTGGTCGCGATAGGCCTTTGCGTTCGTTCGCTGGAAGACCACAACCGGCATACGGGGCTTTCCGCGGCCGGCGCTGGAGGTCGATCAGATTCGTGTGGTACGCCGGGCCAGCACGGCGACCCGCAGGGCGCACGCCGTACCGATCGCGAGGAGGACACTGACGGCGGCGACCACCCGCAGGAGACCGTCGGCGGAGGTGGGCGCCGCGAAGTAGAGGCTGCCGATGCCGGCGACGGCGGTCACCTCGGCGAGCACCGGGCCCGTGGCGTTCAGCGCCGAGATCGCCGATGCCAGCCGCGGCTCCACCAGGGAGGTGATCTGCGCGATCAGCGGACTGTAGCCGGCGGCGTGGCCGGCCCCGGCGAGCAGCAGCAGCGGTACGGCGCTCCACGGGTTCCACTCGTCCCGGTGGAGGAGCACCAGCAGGGCCGCCCCCACCGCGAAGGCGATCGGTCCCGCTGTCGGCAGCACGTTCTGCAGCCACTGCGGGTAACGGTTCCAGGTGAGGCTGAGCGCGCCGAAACCGAGCGCGTACGGCACGAACGCCAGCCCCGCCCGCAGCGGCGAGTAGCCGAGCGCGGTCTGCAGGTGCAATGTCAGGGTGAGCAGGAAGACGGTGTAGCAGCCCATGACGATCCAGCACGCCGCCAGCCCCGGCTTGGTCCCGTCCGGCCGCAGCGCCGCGAGGTCCAGCACGGGATTGCGCGCCCTGATCTCGTGGCGGACGAACACCACGAGCAGCGCGGCGCCGCACCCCAGCGAGATCCACGCCCAGGCGGGCCAGCCGTGATCCTGCCCGAAGATGAGCGGGAGGGTGAGCGCCGTCATGGCGACGGTCAGCAGGGCCACGCCGGCGAGGTCGAGGCGCACGTTCTGGTGCGTACGGAGGTTCGGCAGGACCCGGAGGCCGATCGCCAGCAGGACCGCACCGATCGGGAGGTTGATCAGGAAGATCGGCCGCCAGGAGAGGCCGAACAGGTCGGCGCCGGCCACGAGCCCCCCGATGACCTGCCCCATCGCGACCCCCAGGGCGAGCACCATGCTGTAGACGCCGATCGCCCGGCGTCTTGCCGCCCCCTCCCAGTGCAGGTGGATGAGGGCGAAGATCTGCGGCGTGAGCAGCGCCGCCCCCATGGCCTGGGCGATGCGGGCGAGCACCAGCACGGTCGCGTCGGGGGCCAGCCCGCACAGCAGCGACGCGCCGGTGAACCAGCCGAGCCCCAGCAGGAACGCACGCCTGTGCCCGATGACGTCGCCGATCCGCGCGCACGTGACCAGCAGGACTCCGGTGGTCAGCAGGTAGCCCGACACGATCAGCTGGATCTCGGCGTCGCCGGCGTGCAGGCCCTCGCGGATGGTCACCGCGCCTACGGACACGATCGACGCGTCTATGGACGCCATGGCCTGCCCGGTGAGCAGGACGGCCAGCATCCGGCCCCGCCGGGCAGCCGTGACCGACGGGGGAACAAAAGTGAGCATACGGTCAGCATCGGCCGTCCGTGGCCGCCCGGTCTTGAACGAATATGCGGGGGCCGTCCTGTCGGTGCCGTTGCGTACGGTTGTCCGGTGCGAACAGAGAGACCGCTGATCCAGAGCCCGCACTTCGTGATCCGCGCGGTCGAGTGCACCGACGACCACGGCGGCTGGTCGGCTCCCGAGACGGCTTCCGGCGCCCAGATCGTGCTGGTGCGGCGGGGGCGGTTCCGGCTCGACGCCCAGGGGCGGGAGCTGACGGTCGAGCCCACGACCGGCTACCTGCACCGTTCGGGGGAGGAGGTGCGCTTCGCCCACCCCGCGGGCGGTGACGTGTGCACCTCGATCACGCTCACCGGCGACGCGCTGACGGAGGAGGTCGACGCCGTGCGCTCTCCGGCCGTGCGGGTGGACGCGCGGCTCGAACTGGCGCACCGCCTGCTGCTGCGCTCCGGCGCCGACCCCGGCTACGCCGCCGTCGAATCCCTCCTCGACCTGCTGCTGCTGGCGCTGCGCGAGCAGCCCCGTGAGGTGTCCCCGCCGGGGCGGCGAGAGCTGGCCGACCGCGCCAGGGAAGCGATCCTCGCCGACGAGCCCGGCTGCGCCACCCTGGTGGCCCTGGCCCGCCGCCTCGGCACCTCCCCGTCACACCTGAGCCACACCTTCCGCCACCACGTCGGCATGCCCCTGAGCCGCTACCGCAACCGCGTGCGCCTGAGCCGCGCGCTGACGCGCCTCGACCAGGGCGAGACGGACCTGGCGGCGCTCGCGGCCGGCCTCGGCTTCAGCGACCAGGCCCACCTGACGCGGGTCATGCGCGGAGAGGTGGGTCACACGCCCGGAAGGGTCCGTGCCCTCCTCGGCGCGACCTCCACCAAGCCGCAGCGGCGCCAGGCCGCCGCCACCCGCCCGTGAACCTGGGAGGAACCATGTCCCGTCCTTCGCTTCCCCCGGCGGCGCCCGGTGAGGTGCTGTCGGTCTGCACCTGTTACGAGGACGGCAGGGCCCAGTGGGGTGGCCTGCCCGGCAAGGACCAGGTCCTCGCGGACGGCGGGGTGCGGCTGCGCCCGGTCGAGAATCCCGCCTGGGACTACGTGCACGGCGGCGCCATCCCGGCGCTCGTCCCGGACGGCGGTTCCGTGCCGCCGGTCGCCGTCCTGGTGGACATTCCGGTGGTGTTCGGCGGGGACGGGCCGCTGCTGGTGGATCTCGCGGCGGTGCCCGGGCGTGGGGTCCGCGTTCCACCGGCCCGGCTCGGCGAGGTCCTGGCCGGCCTGCTGGGCGGGGCGCTCACGTTCGACGACCTGGTACGCGGCATGGACCGGTCCGGCATGTACATGGGGGACGCCGGCCGGCCCGCCTTCCCCATGCCCGCCCCGCCGCCGGGCCGGTCGTTCCCGGCGCTGCCCTCCACCGACATGTCCCTGCTCGTCCGCACCTCCTTCGACGACGAGGACGGCTGGCACGCCCTGCTGGACGAGCTGGGCGGGATCGACGAGGACGGCTGCGTCGGCACGGACGAGCACGACGGGGAGCACGCCCCGTTGACGGCGCTGGTCGTCGACGACCGGGCCTTCGAGGGCCTTCACCCGGGCGAGGTGCCGGCGCTGGTGCCGCCCGATGAACACACCACGCTGGTCGCGCTGGCCGACGCCCGCACCTTCGCCGAGCCCGGCCGGCCGCTGACCGCCGTCGACCTGTACGACACCCCCGGGCAACCCGCCGTCGTCCCGTGCCGCGAGGTCGGGTCGCTCGCGGACAACCTGGAGATCGGCAACATGGACTTCTTCGAGTTCGTCGCCATGGAAGGCGTACAACCGTGGTGGGACCTCGTCTGAGGCCCGTCAGCAGTCGGCCGCAGGCGACGGCAAGCGTCAGCCGATGAGGGCCTCGGTGATCTGGCGGGAGGTTTGCGCGGCGATGACCGGGTTGACGGCGGCGTAGGAGGTGTAGGCGTTCAGGCCGGTCGTGAGGGCCCAGCCGCGGCCCCGCATCCACGTGGCGTCGTCCACGCCGAGCGCCTCACGGAAGGCCGCCCGGCTGCCGGCCGACATCAGGGTGTAGGCGATGGTGAGGTCGCAGGCCGGGTCGCCGATGCCGAGCCCGCCGAAGTCGATGACCGCGTGGAGGCGGCCGTCGAGGGTCAGCAGGTTGCCGGTGTGGAAGTCGCCGTGGAACCAGACGGGCGGGCGGTCCCACCCGGGAGCTGTCAGGGCGGTGTCCCACAGGTCGGTCATGGCGGTGGCGTCGAAGACGTCGCCGACCTTGGCGATGGCGGCCCGGGTCGAACGGTCCCGGCTCTCCAGCGCCTGACCGGCGAGGCCGTCGCGGTTCCTCAGGGCGCGTACGTCGTACTGCTGGAGGGCCACCAGGAACTCGGCGAGTCGCACGGCGACCGCGGACGAGTCGCCCAGCGTCTCGACGGTCGCCACCTCGCCCTCCAGCCAGCGGGACACCGCCCACCGCCACGGATAGCCGAAGCCGGGCTCGCCCACCGCCACGGGCGCGGGAATGGCGAGGGGCAGGTGGGGGGCCAGCTTGGGCAGCCACTCGAGTTCTTTCGCGGCCTGTCCGATGGCGCCGGCGTGACGCGGCAGCCGCACGGTCAGCTGCTCGCCCAGCCGGTAGATGACGTGATCGGAGCCGGCCGGTTCGAGCAGCGTCAGCGGCAACCCGGCCCACTGCGGATACTGCGTGTCGACCAGCCTTCTGACGAGCTCGGCAGTGATCGTGGGGCGAGGATCGACGGTCGTCACCAAGTGCGGGCTCCTGTGATGGTCGTACGACAGGCCGTCGGACCATCACAGTGCACGACGGGTCCGCCTGTCGACCCAATTTGAGAGCCTTGCCAAGATTGGCAATCGCAATCAGGATGAAAAGCCGATGGCATCGGCTAACGGGCGCCCCCGCGCCTTCCCCTTTTACATCGTGTGCGACGTGTCGCACTCGATGCACACCGCCCGCGAGGACGGACGGCCCACCCCCTTCGAGGTGCTCTCCAACTGCGTGGGCGAGCTGCTGTTCGAGCTGGAGGCGGGCGATCCGGGCGTCAGCGAGGCGGCGCACGTCGCCGTGGTGTCCTTCGCCGACAAGGTCGAGGTGGTGCTCCCGCTGACCAGGCCGTGCGACGCCCTCAGAGTGCCGGCGCTGAGACCGGGCATGCAGACGGACTACCTGGCGGCCTTCCGCGGGCTCGTGAAGATCGTCGAGAAGGACTACAGGAAGTTGTCCAAGCAGTTCGACGTACGGGCGCCGGTGGTCTTCTTCATCACCGACGGCGAGCCGTACGTCGGCGCGACCCACCAGGACGTGCAGGTCTGGGGCCCGGCGCGCGACCGGCTGGCGGGCCTCGACCCGGCCCCGTACATCGTGGCGCTCGGCTTCGGAACGGTGCAGGAGGACACCCTGCGGCGGGTCGCCACCACCCTGCGGGGCGAGGTGCTGGCCTTCGCGGGCGAGGTCGCGACGGGCGCGGCCACGGTGCTGCACGGCATCGCGCAGGCCGTCTCCGACAGCATCAGCGCCTCCATCAACAGGAACACGGCCGTTCTGCGCGGTCCTGCCGGGATGCGGCAGCTCAGATGATCAGGGCGGCGCTGGCGGGGCTGGTCCTGGCCGCCGGGATCGGCCCGGCGGGTCTGCCGGGCCGGCCGGGCGCGCCCTCGCCGGAGCCCACGGTGACGGTGACCGTGCAGGGCGGCGGGTGGGCGGCAAGCCCGCCGTGGTGGATCCTGTCCGGTGTCGTGGGCGCGGGCGCCGTACTTCTCGGGTGGTTCGTCCTGTCGCGCAGGACGCGCGCCGCCGCGGCCGGCGGGAGGGCGCCGCTCGGGCCGCCTCCCCAGCCACTGCCCGTCCTGCTCGCGGGCGGCGCGGACTCGCGCGCTCCCGGCGTCGCGCTCGACGGCGGCATGCTCGCGCAGACCACGGTCCGCGCGGTGAGCATCCGCGGGCGGCGCCACCGCTACCGCGGCGAACCTCTGCAGGACGCCTACGCGGTACGGCTGAGCGCCGACGGACGCTGGGTCATCGCGGCCGTCGCCGACGGGCTGGGCAGCACGTCGCACGCCGAACACGCCGCCGCGGTGGCCGTACGCGCCGCCACGAACCTCGCCCTGACGCCCGACCACGGCTGGCACGCGGCCTTCGCCGCCGTCGCCGGAGAGGTCATGCGCGTCACCGCCAGGTTCCACGCCGCCGGCTCGGCGTCGGATCCGCCCGCCACGACGCTGACGATCGCGGTGGTCCCCGCGGACGGCGGCCGGGGGGTCGCCGCCTGCGCGGCCATCGGCGACTCGCCGGCGTTGTGGCTCCACGGCGGGACGTGGACCGAGCTCTTCCCGCCCGACGGGCAGCGACCGGCCAACGTCACGTCGGCCCTGCCGGACGACCTCGGTGAGCTGCGCGAACGGCAGATCGACTGGCAGCCGGGCGACGTACTGGTCCTGTGCAGCGACGGCTTCGGCACGGCCATGGGCGGCGGAGGCAGCCTGCTGGCCCAGCAGCTCGCCACCTCGTGGTGCTCTCCGCCCGAGCTGCGCAGCTTCCTGCACGACGTGGATTTCCAGCTGTCGACTTACGACGACGACCGGACCGTTCTGGCGTTGTGGGCGGGCCGCCACGACACGGCGGTCATGTGACAGGAGCGCGGCGGCAGCAGCATGAACCCCCCAGATGTGGTCGACGAAGCGGATCTGACGCCCCCCACGGACGCCGACGCCTACTCCCTGCGCCCGGGAGGCCAGGCGCGCAGCCTGACGCCGTGCGGCGTCGACGGGGTGCCGGGCCGGTTCCTGTTCAAACGCTATGACGAGGAGACGCTGGCGGGGCTGGACGAGGACGCCCTGCTCGCCATGGTGCGCTGGCGGCGTGAGCTTCCCCGGCACGACCGCGCGACCCTCGACCAGCGCTGCGCGTGGCCGGTCGCGGCGGTCCGGCACGACCGGATCACCGGCATCCTGATCAGGCCCGCTCCCCGGCAGATGTTCGTCGAGCTGCGCGACCGGCTGGCGCCGCGGCACCTCGACGAGCTCACCCGGTCGCCGGAACGGGTGAGCGCCCTGCGTGATCACTACGGTACGCGGTACTACGAGCCGCCCTACAAGCTGGCCGTGCTCGGTCAGCTGCTCGCGACGGTGCAGTGGCTGCACGAGCACGGGTACGTGGTGGGCGATCTGCAACTGCGCAACGCCGTCTTCACCGTCGACCCGGCGCCGGCGGTGTACCTGCTGGACTGCGACTCCTGCCTGCCGGCCGGAGGCCGTGGCGCGCTGGCGGAGGTCGATCCTGAGCAGTGGAAACTTCCCCGCGAAGGGGCGTTCACCCAGGAGTCGGACTACTACAAGTTCGCGTGGGCCGTCGTGCGGTGCCTCCAGGAGAGCACCGAGGCGTGGTCGGTGGACGAGGCCGCGCTCGCCAGGGTGCTGCCCTTGCGGCATCGCCGTCTGATACGGCAGTGTCTGGACGGTTCGCCGGAAACCGTGGACGTCGCGCGATGGCGGGCGGCCGGCGAGTCGTGGCAGTGGCTCGTCACCCCTGACCGCATCTACGTCGAAACCGACGCCAACCTGCGCGAGGCGTGGCGGCGGGGGAGATCCGCGGCGGGCGACGGCTCGCGGGGCCGGCGCGGTGCCGTCGTGGTGCTGCTCGTCGTCCTGGCGGCGTGCGCCGTCGTCCTCGCGCTGACGTTGGGAGCCTGAATGGACACCGGCGAACCACGGCGTATCGGGCCCTACGAGGTGCTCGGCCGCCTGGGTGTCGGCGGTCAGGGCACGGTCTACCTCGCGCAGAGCGAGGCGGGCCGGGTCGCGGTCAAGGTGATCCACGCGCAGGGGGCGGCCGACCCGAGGGCGCGCAGGCGCTTCGCCGACGAGGTGGCCATCGCCTCGCGGGTGCCCAGGGCGTACACCGCCATGATCATCGACGCGGCCATCGACCGTGACCAGCCGTACATCGTCAGCGAGTACGTGGAAGGCCCGTCCCTGCAGAGGCTCGTCGACAACCACGGGCCGCTGTCGGGGCCCGCGCTCGAACGGCTGGCGACCTACACGGCGACCGCCCTGGCGGCGATCCACGGCGTGGGAGTCGTCCACCGGGACCTCAAGCCCGCCAACGTCATCATCGGGCCCGACGGGCCGCGCGTCGTGGACTTCGGGGTCGCGCGGGCCCTGGAGGCGACCGCCGTGATCACCACGCCCGTCGGGACCCCCGGCTATCTCGCGCCGGAGCAGGTGGTGGGGGACACCGAGGTGGGGTTCCCGGCCGACGTACACGCCTGGGCGGCCACCATGTACTTCGCCGCCACCGGCAGGATGCCGTTCGCGGGCAGCAACGTGGCCGTCATCATCAACCGCGTCCTGACCGAGACCCCCGACGTGACGGTGATCTCCGAGCCGCTGCGGTCACTGGTCGCCGACTGCCTGGCCAAGGACCCGGCGCGGCGGCCCACCACCATGGAGCTGCTCGGCCGGCTCGTCGGGCATCAGTCGGACAACGCGCAGGCGACGGTGCCGCGTACGCGGGTCCTGTCGGCCGTGCTCGGGACGCTGAAGGAGACCACCACGCTGGGCAGCGGGTCCGCGGCCGACATCGTCGTCCACGGGCAGGGCGTCGCCCCCGCGCACGCCACCGTGCGCAAGGTGAGCGGCGGCTACCGGCTGCACGACCACAGCGGCGGCCTGGGCACGTACATCGACGGCAGGCCCGTCCTCTACGCGACCCTGCGGCCGGGCGACCGGTTCACGATCGGCTCGGCGGTGCTCCGCCTCACCGAGGCGGGGGAGCTGGAGCGCGTACGCGGGCCTCGCATGTCCGACTGGCGCTGGCGGCTGCTGCTCCTCCTCGTCGCGGCGGCGGCGCTGGTGATCGTCGTCGTGGTCACGGGATAGTCACGGGTGTGGGGTCGGTGAGGTTCACCCGCTCCCCGGTCCTGGAGTCGAGCGTGAAGGCGCCGCTGGCGCCGCGGATGGCGTTCGTCCCGGTGAACAGGTAGAGCTGCCCGCGCACCGCCGCGGTGGAGGGCAGGTTGAGCTGGGACGGGTCGGCGCCGATCGCGGCCTTCTGCACCGCGGTGGCGGCGGCGGTCACCGCGTCGTACGACATGATGGCCAGCCCGCTGCCCAGGTGCGCCGCGGAGAAGCCCACGCCGTGGTGGGGCGCCACGAACTCGTTCCTGAACTGCTGGTAGAGCTGACGGTGCTCGTTGTCCTCGTGGTCGAGCCGCGTGGGGTCGGCCAGCGGCACGAACATCACCTTGATCGGCGCGTCGGGGTCGTGCAGCGACGGGTCGTCCGGGTCCTGGTTCTGGGCGTCGTCGCCGGTGACCACGGTGATCGGCGTCGACCGGCAGGGCCGGTTGCGCAGCAGCTTGAGGAACGTCGGCATGAACGTCTGGCGGCCGGCGTAGAAGATCATGTCGGTCTTCGTGCCGCAGATCGTGTCGCTGATGGTGCGCAGGAGCGACGGGCCGCCACGCGGGTCGAACGGAAAACTCAGTCCGGATTTGTCGACATATTCCTTCAGCCCGAGCTCCGGATCGAGGAAGGCGTCCTTCAGCGAGAGGGCGTACAGGTCCTTGGTGCCCTGCGGGGTCACGTCGGCCCACATCAGGGCCGCGCTGCCCTTGACCTTCTTGTCCTTGAGCTCTTTCGCGATGGCTTCGAGCTGCGCCGTGGTGCTGACGGCCGTGCGGGTGAGACCCGGAATGGGTCCGCCGTCGTCGATCTCCCCCGTGGTGTTGAACCCGGCCGCCGTGATGAAGTCGGCGACCATCGGGATCCCGGGGTCCTTCGCCAGGGCGCGCGCGGCGTCGATGCTCTCCTGCTGGCTCGGACCCATCCCGGTGACCGCGGCGATCTGGCCGGGAATGCCCGTCGCTCCCGTCGCGGCGTTCTTGCGTACGGCCTCCACCGCCGTGCGCCACTTCGAGCCGTCGTGGCCCGTGTTGGCGAGGACCAGCCGGATCTTGGGGAACGTCTCGGACCGGTTGGCGCGGTACTGGCCGATGAACGCCCCTTCGAGCTGGTGCAGAGCCCGGTCGCCGACCAGCCCGCGCGGGCCCGCCCCCATCGGGGCGAGCAGGGCGATCGTGCTGTAGTCGCCGCCCTCGACGACCTCACGGTTCTCCGCCGCGATGACCTCGAGAAGCTGCCGGTACTCCTCACCGAGCACCATCGTCCCGTCGGCCGGGTCCATCAGCCCGACGCACTCGCCGTCGACGGCGACGACGTCCTCGCTCTGCGTCTCACAACCGCCCCATGGCCACCAGCCCTGGGTGTAGTTCACGAGGACGACCGTGGAGATCAGGACGGCGACGACGACCACGATGACCACGAGGCGGCGGCGGAAAAGCGCTCCCGCCTGCCGTAACAGGTGCCAGACGCGCGCGGCTAAGGAAGGGGGCGGTGCCGGTTCGTCATACATGTGGACTCCAACCCGTCACTGATCCCTTGACGGTGCACTCCCCGAAGGCCGGTCGTACGTTCCCCTCCCTGGGTCGGCGGGCGCCTAAACGCATCGTCATAAAAACGTGATCAGTGAAGTGACGGGTCGAGCGGGAGCCCCGGCTCTTTCCTCCGCTGCGTCGCCGGCCCCGGCGTTGCTCCGGGAGACTTTCCGGCATGCGACATGTCCCCGCGGAAGTGCCCCTGACCGGCGGGCGCATCACCTCAGGCGTCGTCCGCGTCGCCGGCACCGTCCGGCGCCCCGCCACAGAGGCGTCCGCCTTCGTCGCCCGGCTGCTCACGCACCTTGAACGCCGCCGGTTCACGGGAGCGCCGCGCCATCTCGGACAGGACGCGGCCGGTCGCGACCTCTTCAGCTACGTGCCCGGCTGGGTGCCGGACAGGTTCCGCCGCTGGAGCGACACCCAGGTCGCCGCGGCCGGCGTACTCCTGCGCTCCTTGCACGACGCCACCCGCGGCAGCGGCCTCACCGGCGGACACCCGGTCGTCTGCCACCACGACCCCGGGCCGAACAACACGGTGTTCCGCGCCGGGCTGCCGGTCGCCTTCATCGGGCCGCCGTGTTCGACGCCGTCCTCGACCGCCAGTCCCGCAACATCCGGTGGTGGGCGGAGCGCGTGACCGGCCCCTCCCACGGGCCCGCCGCGCCGGAGGAGATGATCGCCTGGACCCGGCGCGAACACGCCTTCACCGCCGCCCACCGCCGCGACTTCACTGCGGCACTGCGGTGACGCCGATGTGCGTACGGTGGTGGCCAGGGGCGTCGATCTCGTCGAGCAGGGCGACCGCCAGGTCGGCGTACGAGATGCGGCCGGCCGGGTCGACGGCCGCGACGCGATAGCGGCCGGAACGTGTGCCGGCGTGGTCGAAGTCGCCGGCCGGGCTGACGATCAGCCAGTCCGTCGTGGTGTCCGAGGAGCGCAGCAGGTCCGAGGCGGCCGCGTGCCCCAGGCAGATGGGGCGGAACTCCTGCGGAAAGCCCGGGGTGTCCATCAACGGTGTGCCGTCGGGGGTCTTCAGCGTCGCCGCGAGGCCGACGGCGACCAGCCTGCCCACCCCGGCCCGCGTCAGCCCGTCGGCAAGGGCGCGGGCGGCGGCAGGGAAGAAGACGCCGGGCCGCGCCCCGGCGTCGTACGCGGCCATGATCGCGGCGTCGTGCCCGGTCGCCAGGTCGGCGACGGCGTCGGCCTCGGTGACGTCGCCGGTGCGGACCGTGGCCCCCGCAAGGTGCGGGCTCCGGTCCGGGTCGCGCACGACCGCGGTGACCTGATGGCCGCGGCGCAGGGCCTCGCCGACGGCTGCCCGCCCGGCA
>NZ_SMLD01000013.1:0-108439 GCF_004352805.1 Nonomuraea mesophila | reverse complement strand
CTCCTCACCCGCATCGCCGTACCCGACCTCCGCCGACCGCCCTTCGCCCACGGCAGCGTTCCCAGCAGCCGTAGTCGCGCTGCCGGGCCCGAGGTCGGTGGGGTGTTCTTGGGGTGTGGGGTCGTTCCCGGCGGTCACAGGCCGTTCTGGGGTCGCGCTGCCGGGCCCCAGGTCGGTCCGGTGTCCCTGGAGTGCGGTGTCGGTCCCGTCGTGCGCAGGCCGATCCTCGGTCGCGGGTTCGAGCCCGGTGGAGGGCTCGGCCTTGACGGGCTCGGCGTCTGTGGACATGGGACCTCCATGGAGGGTCGTCGACGTGCGGTGCCGAGCCCGCACGGCGGCAAGCCGGCCCGGCAACAAAGAGAGAGCCTAGCGACGATCACGCCGCCAGGCTCTCTCAGCCGTCACTCAGCCCCCGTGCGAACTCCGGCTATTCCTGCCACCACTCGGCGTCGTCCTCCGACTTGGCCTCGGCCTTGGCGGCGGGCGCCGGCACCGGCTCCGCGGGCGAGGCCTCGACCACGGGCGCGGCGATCGCCTGCTTGGCCGGGGCGGCCGCGACCGCGGCCTCCGACGCCTCCTGACCCGGCAGGGCGGCGCCGCCGAGCAGCTGGCGCAGCTGAGCCAGGTGGCTGGTGATGCTGTCGCGCTGGCGGGTCAGCTCGTCGACCTGGCGCTGCATCGCCGTGCGGGTGCGCTCGGCTTCGTTCTTCGCCTCGGTGACGATCGTCTCCGCGCTCGACTTGGCGTCGGCCACGATGGTCTCGGCGCTCTTGCGGGCGTTGGCGACGAGCTGCTTGGCGTGCAGGTCGGCCTCGCGGCGGGTCTGGTCGGCCTGCTGGGTCGCCTTCGTGGCCCTCGACTCGGCCGTGGCGGCGCGCTGCTCGGCCTCGGCGACCAGCTTCTGCGTGGCGGCCTGGGCGGAGGCGTGGCGCTCGGCCTCCTGGCGCTCGGCGTCCTCACGGCGGGCGGCGAGCTGGATCTCGAACTCGGCCTCGTCCTGCGCCCGCTTGGCCTCCGACTCCTCCAGCACCCGCTGAGCCTGCGCGCGCATCTCGTCGGCCTGCCGCTTGGCGGTGGTCAGGACCTCGTCGCGCTCGCGCTTGGTCGAGGCCCGCAGCTGGGCGACCTCGCGCTCGGTGGTGGTGCGGAGCTTGGCGATCTCCCGCTCGGCGTCGGCCCGCTTCTCCGCCACCTCGTGGTCGGCCGTGGCCCGCAGCTTGGCGGCCTCGCGCTCGGTGGTGTTGGTCAGCTCGTCGGCCTCGCGGCGGGCCGTCGAGCGGATCTCCTCGGCATCCCGCTCAGCGGAGGTGCGCATCTCGTCGGACTCGCGCGTGGCCTGGGCGCGCTTCTCGGCGGCCTCGGCCTCCGCGGCGGCCCGCAGGTCGGCGGCCTCGACCTTGGCGGCGGCCTTGATCTCGTTGGCCTCGGACCTGGCGGCCTGCACGAGCTCGGTGGCCTGCTCCTCGGCCAGGCGGAGCAGCTGCTCGATGCGGGCGCCGAGACCGGAGTAGGTGGGGCGCTCCTGCTCCTGCAGCTGGCGCTGGGAGTCGGACAGATCGCGCTGCAGGCCGGCAACCTGCTCACGCGCCTGGCGCAGCTCTCCGTCGAGCTGCTTCAAGTGATCATGGACCTGGTGCCGGTCGTAACCACGGAGCACCACGTCGAACTCGCGCGCTGGGGCGTCCTCGAAAAAGTTGTTGAGCTGGGCGTCGATGTCGGACTGCATGGAGGCTCGATCCTGGGTTGTCGAGACGGCTACACGGGCCGGACGGGGGGTTCGGGGCATCCGATCCAGGAGCCTGTGCCTCGCGGCAGGCTCCATGTCCGGTGGAAGGTCAAGCGTACTCCGCTGGTGCCACCTGCGAAGCCCCGTCCAACTTTCTGCGTGACTAGTTACATATGCGCGTTTTAGGGCTTTTCTAGCGTCTGGCCGCCTGAACCAACTCGGTCAGCATTCCGCCCACGTCTTTGGGATGCAGGAACGCGATCCGGGAGTCCATCGACCCGTGTCGGGGACGCTCGTCCAGGAGCCTCACTCCTCTCTCGCTGATCTTATCCATGGCGTCCGTCACATCTCGTACGCCGAATGCCACGTGATGGACGCCCTCGCCACGCTTGGCGAGGAATTTTCCCACAGGGGAGTCCTCAGAGAGAGGCTCCAGGAGCTGAATGTAGGAGCCCCCACCTTCGCCGTCCGAGATGTGCAACATGGCCTCCTTGACACCTTGCTCCTCGTTGACCTCGCGAGCAACAACCGTCAGGTCGAATGTGTCAGAAAAGAGACTGATCTGCTGTTCGAGGTCACGGCACGCGATACCGATGTGGTCGATCCGCAGGAACATATGTGGCCCACCTCCATGGCGAACGGTCACCTACTCGTGGGTATGGTGTCAAAGAACCAGATGGCGAGCACAGGAGGCCCGTGTCCATGTCCAGTTCCGTCATCGTCGCCGGAGCTCGCACCCCCATCGGCAAACTGCTGGGCGCCCTGTCCGGGCTGACCGCCGTCGACCTGGGAGGCATCGCCATCAAGGCGGCGCTCGAACGGGCCGGAGTGGCGCCCGATTCGGTGGAATACGTGATCATGGGCCAGGTCCTCCAGGCCGGCGCGGGCCAGATCCCCTCCCGCCAGGCCGCCGTCAAGGCCGGCATCCCCATGACCGTCCCCTCGCTCACCGTCAACAAGGTCTGCCTGTCGGGCCTCGACGCCATCGCCCTGGCCGACCAGCTCATCAGGGCGGGCGAGTTCGACATCGTGGTGGCCGGCGGCATGGAGTCGATGACCAACGCTCCCCACCTGCTGCCCGGCCTGCGCAAGGGCGTCAAGTACGGCGGCGCCGACGTGGTCGACTCGATGGCCCACGACGGCCTGTTCTGCGCGTTCGACCAGTGCGCGATGGGCGAGTCCACCGAGCGCCACAACACCAGGCTGGGCATCGGCCGCGAGCAGCAGGACGCCCTGTCGGCCCGCTCGCACCAACTCGCCGCCGCCGCCGTCAAGAACGGCGTCTTCGAGGACGAGATCGTCCCCGTGCAGATCCCGCAGCGGCGCGGCGAGCCGGTCGTCGTCAAGGACGACGAGGGCGTACGCGGCGACACGACGGCGGAGACGCTGGCCAAGCTGCGCCCGGCCTTCGCCGCCGACGGCACCATCACGGCCGGTTCGGCCTCCCAGATCTCCGACGGCGCCTGCGCCGTGGTCGTCATGTCGAAGTCCAAGGCCGAGGAGCTGGGCCTGCCGTGGCTGGCCGAGATCGGCAGGCACGGCGTCGTGGCGGGCCCCGACGCCTCACTCCAGTCCCAGCCCGCGAACGCCATCAAGCAGGCCATGGCCAAGCAGGGCGTGACGGCCGGCGACCTGGACCTCGTGGAGATCAACGAGGCCTTCGCCAGCGTCGTGCTCCAGTCGGCGCAGGAACTGGGCATCCCGCTGGACAAGGTGAACGTCAACGGCGGCGGCATCGCGCTCGGCCACCCGATCGGGGCGTCGGGCGCCCGCATCGTGCTCACGCTGGCGTACGAGCTGAAGCGGCGGGGCGGCGGCCTGGGAGCGGCGGGCCTGTGCGGCGGCGGCGGCCAGGGCGACGCGCTGCTCATCCGCGTCCCCTGACCCCGCGTCACGCCGGACCCGCGGACGCCCGCGCGTGGCCTCCGACCATGCCCAAGGTGCTGATCACCGGAATGTCGGGCACGGGCAAGTCGTCCGCGCTGCGGGCTCTGGCGGCGCGCGGCCACCGGACCGTCGACACCGACACGGACGAGTGGAGCCGGTGGGTGACGCTGCCCGACGGCTCACGCGACTGGGTGTGGCGCGAGGAGGCCATCGCCGAACTGCTCGCGGGTCATGACGAGGGCGCCCTGTTCGTGGCCGGCTGCCGCAGCAACCAGGGCCGCTTCTACCCGCGCCGCACTCACGGGCCCGACGCTCACGGGCCCGGCGAGCACGGAGCCCGCGAGCACGGGGCCCGCGAGCACGGGGCCGTGGAGGGCCGGTTCGACCACGTCGTGCTGCTGAGCGCACCCGCCGACGTGATTCTGGCCAGGATCCGGGCGCGGACCGACAATCCCTACGGCAAACGACCGGAGGAGCGGGCCGCGATCCTGAACGACCTGGTAACCGTGGAACCGCTGCTCCGCGCCACGGCGACCGCCGAGATCGACGCCACCGCGCCGCTCGGCCAGGTCGTACGCCGGCTGGAGGAGCTCATCGAGGACCGGCGTACACGCCCGCGTTGATCTGAGGGACCGGCGTACGCGCGCCCGGGGCAGTCCTGAGGACCGGCGTACGCGCCCGGGCTAGTCTCCGGTCATGACAGCCGAGGAGTACCGGCGTTTCGCGGCGATGGAGGCCCGTGGGCGCCCAACCTGCTCTTCTCAGCCACCCGGTACGTCGCGGGCACGCCCTCCGGCTACGCGGAGTTCCGGCGGTCCGTCCTGGAGCACCGGGACGCGGTCGTCGCCATGATGCTCGCCCGCCGCGTCCAGACCAACGAGCCCGCCCGGTGCGCCGCGCTGTATCCCCTGCTCGCCTCACTCCCTCAGCCGCTGGCGTTGCTAGAGGTCGGCGGGGCTGTGCCTCCTGCCGGACCGCTACGGCTACGACTACGACGGGAGGCTCGTGGGAGACGTGGGCAGCCCGGTACAACTGCGCTGCCGCGTCGAAGGGGAGGTGTCCGGGGAGTGGCCGGGGCCGGGCGCGGTGACCGTCGTGTGGCGGGCCGGCATCGACCTCGATCCGCTCGACGTGACCGACCCCGACGACGTCGCATGGCTGCGTACGCTGGTCTGGCCGGAACACCATGACCGGCTCGACCGCCTGGACGCCGCGATCGCCGTGGCGCGCGACGATCCGCCCCGCATCGTGCGGGGAGACCTCAACCCCCGTCTCCGCGAGGTGGCCGCGCAGGCGCCCCCGCACGCCACCCTCGTGGTCGTCCGCACCGCGGTTTACGTCGTCGCGCTCGGCGGGCGGCCCGTCGCGTTCAGCGCGCTCCATGGCGGGTGGCTGCGCCGGCTCGGCTCATAGGTCCCGCCACCGACGCCCGGCGGGCCCCGGACAGCGCGATGCCCCGGTCCGACCAGGAATTGGACCGGGGCCCCGTAACGCACTGCTCAGGCCCTCGCCAGGAATTCGAGAGCCCGGGCGCGCCCCCTCAAGGGGGCTGTTCAGCCCGGCCGCGAGGGAGTATGCGGCCGGGCTGCTTGTGGGCGGTCATGGGGCCAGGAACCTGGCGACGACCGAGCGGTGGCGGCGCTCGCCCCGCGGGCCCTTGCGCGCCTCCATGACCCGGCGCTGCTCGGAGGCGGCGCGGCGCAACTCCGACGCGCGGTGCTGCATCACGGTGTATTCGAGTTCGGCGTTCATGCGAGTGCTCCTCTGCTTCGTTGCCTGCACTCTCAAGACTCGTCCTAAGGCCCTCCCCGCCACATCGGGCGGATGCCTTATCTCCGGACGCGGGCAGGTGCCAAGAGGGCGAACGCGCGGCTAAGGCCCCTGAGGTGGCGGCTAGGGCTCGCCGGTGAACTCGACCGTCACCTTCGTGAACCCGAGCGACCTGAGCATGCCCGACAACATCGCCTTGGTGTTGGCGTCGGCCCTGGCGCGCAGGTCGCTGGCCACGGCGGCCTCGGTGATCTTCTTCTCGGCCAGCAGGTAGAGCTCCCGCTGGTCACTCGGTGAACCCGACAGGAAGTCCTGCACCCGGTCGAACAGGCCCCGCTCGTGCGCGAACACGTAGGAGCGGCCGTTGTCCAGGTTGGGTTTCTCGAGCTGGGCGTGCGGCAGGCGGATGGTCGCCTGCGTGCGGTCGGGCGAGACGGTGACCGCGTCGGTGCCCATGGCGGAGAAGTCGACGTACGCGTCCACGCCGCCCGCCCCGACGAACAACGTACGGGTGCCCTTGACGGCGTCGGGCAGGAAAGCGGCGTCCTTCTCCAGGTCGACGACCACCTGGAAGGTGCCCGTCGCCGCCTCGAAGCGGCTCATGTCCTTGATGGACTGCAGCAGCGCCGGCTGGCTGCGGTCGATGGTCCGCCCGCCGAACGGGTCGAGCCACGACCAGGCCAGGCGTCCGCCCACCACGAGCAGGACCGCCAGCACCAGGAACGCCGCGAGATATCGCCACCTGCGGCGCCGCCCGGGAGCCACCTCGGGCGGCGTCGTACGCGAAGTCGTCATGGCAGCATGACTACCCGCATGACGATCATCATCGCCAGCCGATCGGTGACATCTCCGGTTCTTTCGCGTCAGCGGACCTGTACGCGACCGCGACCGCCGGCGCCGGCGTGACCGCCGCGACCGGCGAGGACGACCCCGGCACCCGCTCCGGAGGCGACGCGCTCGCGCCGGGGACGGAGGACGCCGCCGGGGTGCCGCCGGTGTCGGGGTAGACGGGGTAGACGTGGCTCGACGAGGGCGTGGGGCGTACGGGTGAAGGCGCCACCTGCGCGTGGGCGGGACCGCCGCCGAAGTGGGTGCCCGCCAGCCGGCAGCTCTGGAAGTCGCTGTAGAACATCCGCAGCCACTCCCTGCGCTGGTGCTCGGTCAGGCCCGAGAACCATGAGGCCGCGTACTGGTGCTCGGGCAGGGGCCCTCCGGGCAGCGGCTCGCCGCGCAGCCAGGCCATCACGATCTCCCTGTAGCCGTCGGCGACCGTTCCGGGGCACCGGGCGGCCAGGGACTCGATGTACTCGTACGCCGCCTCCTCCGCGAACCCCGCGGACAGGTCGGGCACGTGGATCGGCGCGAGCCCGTTGGCCGGTTTCAGCTCGTCGTCGAGCGGCCGCTGCTCCACCCGCGTGAACGCGGCGGGCGTGCCCGCCAGCCTGGAGGCGATCTGCGTGAACGACGCTCCCAGCTCGGTCAGCCCCGCCCGCATGCCCGGATGCACGCACACCGTGATCGGCCACTCCTGGCAGCTGTAGGCGATCTCCTCGGCGGCGGCCGGCTTGGACTGGGTCAGGACGCGCGAGACACCCATCCCCGCGGTCAGCACGGCCAGCAGCGCGCACGCCAGCACCAGGGCCTGCCTGGTCACCAGCGCCGCCCAGCCGAGCAGCAGCGCCGCCGTGAGGCCGAGCAGCCAGATCGTCTGGTCGAAGAAGGCGGCCCCGCTCAACCCCTGGAACAGGTCGTACGGCTCGCCGGTGCCCGGC
The DNA here is from genome assembly GCF_004352805.1 of Nonomuraea mesophila. NCBI lineage: Bacteria > Bacillati > Actinomycetota > Actinomycetes > Streptosporangiales > Streptosporangiaceae > Nonomuraea > Nonomuraea mesophila. Next base: position 101,284 of record NZ_SMLD01000013.1, on the reverse strand, counting down.
GCCAGCTTGTCGGCCCACCCGCGGTCGTCGGCCAGCCACGAGAACACCCCATAGCAGGCAAGACCGGCGACCGGCGGCGTGAAGGGGTGCGGCAGCACCCAGCCGGCCACCCACCCGATCACGGAGTAAAGGGCCAGCCCCGCCATCCCCATGCCGAGGCCCGCCAGGCTCAGCCGGCCCGCCTGGTCGGTGAGAACCGTCTTGACGGCCAGCACCAGCACGGTCGCGCCGAACGACCCCAGCACCACCACCACGATGGCCAGCGGCGCCTTGAGCGCCCTCCACGTCGTGAGCGAGCGCCCGCGCAGCGCCTTGCGCTTGCGCAGCGCCACCCACGCGGCGAAGGCCGCGGCGACCGGCCCGGTCAGCCGGAGCGAGCCGATGACCGCGGCCACGATGTTCTCCCAGGCGTCGACGCCGGGGATCAGGACGTTCCACGCTGCGACCAGGCCGACAGCGAGCAGCACGGCCACAGTGACGGCCGCGCTCTGCTTCAGCTCCTCCCGTGAAACGCCCCCGTGCTCACGCACCCGTTTTCCCGTTGAAGTTCATCAAGCACCCCCCGTGCCCCTCGGCAAGGCGGAAACGATCAGTCCGGCCGGTCCCCACAGGCTGATGGACTTGGCGTCCGCGTCACCATTCGTAGGAGAACCATAACTGAGCGTGATGATTGATGTCCGGACTCTTGGCCAAGCGGAGAGGCCTGTCGCCGAGAGTAGCCAGACGAACCGGGACGACCGGCGCGCTACCGTATCGCTGTGATGCAGCCCAAGCCTCTCAACCTGCCGTTCGACCCGATCGACCGCGCCGCGGAGAGCTGGCGCGCCCACTTCGGTCCGTCAGGGGCCATGGCCGCGGTGACGTCGATCATGCGAGCGCACCAGATCCTTCTGTCGCAGCTCGACGCACTGCTCAAGCCCTACGGCCTGACCTTCGCGCGGTACGAGGCGCTCGTGCTGCTGACGTTCAGCAGGACGGGGGCGCTGCCCTTGTCAAAAATCGGGGAAAGATTGATGGTCCACCCCACCAGCGTCACGAACACGGTGGACAGGCTGGAGAAGTCCGGGTTCGTCCGGCGGTTGCCCAATCCCCGCGACGGGCGCGGCGTGCTCGCCGAGATCACCGAGCCGGGGCGCGACGTCGTACGCCGGGCCACGGGCGACCTGATGGCGGCGGAGTTCGGCCTGTCGATGTACGCCGAGGACGAACTCCAGGCGATGTTCGACCAGTTGCGCACCCTTCGGGTGGCGGCTGGTGACTTCGCCGGGCCGTCGATGCGGCAAGATGAGGAGCATGGCGGACTTCTCTAAACCCGGGTCGCTCTACGGAGCCGTGGACCTGGGCGCGCGCAAGCAGGCACTGGAGGCGCAGGCCCGGCGGGAGGCCGCAGGTCCCCAGGCGGCCGCGGCCTCGGTCGTCGACGTGACCGAGGAGACGTTCACGAGTGAGGTCATCGACAAGTCGATGACGGTGCCCGTCGTGCTCGACCTCTGGTCGCCGAGGGCGCCGGGCAGCGCCCAGCTCAGCCCGGTGCTGGAGAAGGTGATCGGCGACCTCGGGGGCAAGGCCGTGCTGGCCAAGGTCAACGTCGACGCCAGCCCGCAGATCGCGCAGGCGCTGCGCGTCCAGGCCGTGCCGACCGTGCTGGCGATCTTCCAGGGCCAGGCCGTGACCGGTTTCCAGCAGGTGCTGCCCGAGCAGGAGGTGCGGCGCTGGCTCGACGAGCTGATGGGCGCGGTCGAGCAGTTCTACCAGGCCAATCCCGACGCCAGGCCCGCCGAGGCCGGCGAGCCCGGGGAGCCCGGCGAGCAGGAGGAGCCGTCGGGGCCGCCCGCCGACCCCGACATGGCGGCGGCCGAGCAGGCGATCGACCGGGGTGACTTCGACGCGGCCATCGAGGCCTACGAACGGCTGCTGGCCCGCGTGCCAGGCAACGAGGACGCGAAGATGGGGCTGGCCGGGGTCGGGCTGCTCAAGCGCACGTCCGAGGCCGACCCCGCCGACGTCCTGCGCCGCGCGCAGGATGACCCTGCGGACATCGACGCGCAGCTGCTCGCGGCCGACTTCGAGATGATGTCGGGCGCGATCGACCAGGCGTTCGAGCGCGTCATCGCCGTGGTCAAGCGCACCTCGGGCGACGATCGCGACCGGGCCAGGCGGCACCTGCTCGGCTTGTTCGACGCTTTGCCCGCCGAGGACCCATCCTTGGCCAAGGCCCGTAGAGCATTGGCGAGCGCACTGTTCTAGCCTGGTTTTATGCGGGTCGTAACGATATCGGCGACATATGGCACGGCCGGAAGCCAGATCGGCCCGGCCGTGGCCGAGCGCCTGGGCGTGCCCTTCGTCGACCGTGCGATCCCGAGTGCCGTCTCCGAGGAACTGGGCTGCACGCTGGAGGAGGCGCTGGCCCACGACGACCGGGCCGAGCACGGCATCGGCCGGCTCTTCTCCGGGGCGATGCGGCTGCCGACGGTGACGTTCGGCGGCGTCGACATGTACGTTCCCGGCGCGATGCCGCTGGCGCCCGAGGAATACGTCAACCGCACCGAGCGGGTGCTGAAGGAGACCGCGCGCCTGCAGGGCGGAGTGTTCCTCGGCAGGGCGGGGGCGGTGGTGCTGGCCGACCACCCCGGCGCGCTGCACGTGCGGCTGGACGCCCCCCTGACCCGCAGGGTGCGGCAGACGGCCACGCTGGGGCAGATCGGTGAGCGCGAGGCCCGGCAGATCATCGAGGACAACGACCGGGCGAGGAGCGCCTACGTGCGCCACTTCTACCGCACCGACCCGGCCGATCCCTGCCTGTATCACCTGGTGATCGACAGCACCACCATTCCCGTGGCCACCTGTGCCGAACTGATCGTCATGGCCGCCGAGGCGCGGGATTGACCGAATGACCTCTAACATGGATGCATTCTTGGTCAGTCCCGAAGGAGCGATTGACGTGGCGACCGTCCCCAGTGTGTCGTACTCCATCACCGTGCGTCTCGAGGTGCCCGCAGGCGGCAAGGCCGTGAGCCTGCTCACGCACGCCGTAGAGTCGGCAGGGGGTGTCGTGACCGCCCTCGACGTCACCAACGCCGGCCACGAGAAGCTGCGCATCGACGTGACCTGCGCGGCCCGGGACACCGACCACGCCCAGGCCATCGTCGACCAGCTCGAGGCGGTCGAGGGCGTCGTCATCCACAAGGTGTCCGACCGCACCTTCCTCATGCACCTCGGCGGCAAGATCGAGATGGTCTCGAAGGTGCCGCTGCGCAACCGCGACGAGCTGTCCATGGCCTACACGCCCGGTGTGGCCCGCGTGTCCATGGCGATCGCCCGCAACAAGGAGGACGCGCGGCGCCTGACCATAAAGCGCAACACCGTGGCGGTCGTCACCGACGGCTCCGCCGTGCTGGGGCTGGGCAACATCGGGCCCGAGGCGGCGCTGCCCGTCATGGAGGGCAAGGCGGCGCTGTTCAAACGGTTCGCGGGCATCGACGCCTGGCCGATCTGCCTCGACACGCAGGACGTCGACGAGATCGTCCGCACGGTGCAGGTGATCGCGCCCGGCTTCGGCGGGATCAACCTGGAGGACATCGGCGCGCCGCGCTGCTTTGAGGTGGAGCGGCGGCTGCGCGAGCTGCTCGACATCCCGGTCTTCCACGACGACCAGCACGGCACGGCGATCTGCGTGCTGGCGGCGCTCACCAACGCCCTGCGGGTGGTCGACAAGAACATCGAGAACGTCCGGATCACGATGGCGGGCGCGGGCGCGGCGGGCTACGCCGTGCTGCGGCTGCTGCTGGCGGCGGGCGCCCGCAACGTCATCGTGTGCGACTACCTCGGGGCCGTCCACAAGGGGCGTGACGACCTCGACGACTCGCTGCGCTGGATGGCCGACAACACCAACTCCGAGGGCTACGCGGGCGACCTGAGAGGCGCGGTCAAGGACGCCGACGTCTTCGTCGGCGTCTCCGCGCCCGGCATCCTGACCGGCGACGACATCGCGTCGATGGCCAAGGACGCGGTCGTGTTCGCGCTGGCCAACCCCGAGCCTGAGGTCTCGCCCGACGACGCCCGCGAGCACGCCGCCGTGGTGGCCACCGGCCGCTCCGACTACCCCAACCAGATCAACAACGTGCTGGCCTTCCCCGGGGTCTTCCGCGGCCTGCTCGACGCCCAGGCGTCCGTCGTGACGGAGGAGATGCTGCTGGCCGCCGCGGGCGCGCTCGCCGCCGTCGTCACGCCCGAGGAGCTCGGCCCCAACTACATCATCCCGAGCGTCTTCCACCCTGACGTGTCCACCGCCGTGGCCGCCGCCGTCCGCGAGTCGGCCGGCGGGCGCGCGCGGGGCTTCACCGAAGCGTAGGATCTCCTGTCGCCCGCCTTCGCCGGCGGTGCGGGCCACCGCCGGCGACTCACGTGGAGGAAGTCCGCGTCACTTCCCGGGGCACAGCACCGATTCTGCCGCAGCCCGTGAGAGCGCGCTGAGGGCGGCATTGTCCTGTTTTGTCAGGGTGGTGGACACGGCGAACTGTACGCGCCCGTCGCTGGTCGTGAACGTGGTGGCGCGGAATCCCGGCGCGCTGCCCGTGACGGTGGTGATCTCGAGCCCTTTGCCCGCACAGGGCCGTTCGCCGCCGCCGCCCCCGCCTCCGAGCACGAGCCCCCGCAGCACATCTTGCAACTCCGGCGGCACCAGGCCGCCCTGAATGAACGCGCGCTCGAAGACACTGATGTCGCGCGCGGTCGAGACGACGCCGCCGGCCGCCCAGAGGGTGCTGGCGTTGATCCGGTCGACGTCGCGGAGTTCGCCCTGGGAGTCGGGTGCGTAGCCGTGTCCGTGCGGGCCACGGATACCCTCAGGAGGCTTGGTGGGCAGGTACGTGCGGTTCATGTGCAGAGGGCGGAACACTCGCCGGTCGAGCTCGTCGGCCGGGGGCTTCCCGGTCGGCCTTTCGATGATCATGCCGAGCAGGATGTAGTTGGTGTTGGAGTAGCTGAACGTTTCGCCCGGCTCCTGCTGCCGATCAGGGGAACGCGACCGCTTCACCAGCTCGGCCGGGGGGTAGTGGGTGGTGAAGTCGAACAGGGAGTTCTCGCCCAGCGCGCCGAAGTAGTCCGGGATGCCGGAGGTGTGGTCGAGTAACTGCCGGATGGTGATCTGGTCGGCCGGTTCCACCAGATCCTGGTCAGCCGTGTCCGGCAGGACGTCGCTGAGCTTGTCCTCCAGACTGATCCTGTCCTCGCCGACGAGCTGCACCACCACGGCGGCCACCATCTGCTTGGTCTGCGAGCCGATCCGGTAGCGGGCGTCGGCGGGAATCGTGCCGCCCCCGTTCAGGAGGCGGGTGCCCGCGGAGCCCTTGCCGACGAGCCTGCCGTCAACATAGAGGGCCCCGATGGCGCCCACCATCAGGTCGGACTCCGCCAGCTCGGTGAGGGCCCGCTGCACGTCGCCGAAACGGGGCAGGTCGGCGCCGGTGCTCGCGGCGGCAGGCGGGGAGGCCACGCTCAGCGTCAGCACGGCGCAGGTCAGGCCGGCCACACGCGTGGCGATCGATCGTCACGAGAAGCTCCCTGCGGTCGAAGGTCGGCACAGCGATGGGAACCGCCGGACGATCCTGCGCGGTGCCGCATTGCTGCCCTTTGTAAGGCCGCCGACGTTTCCAAGCCGTTTCCGATGCCTCGCAGAGAGGGCCCCGTTCTCCTTCGCGGCTACGTGGTCCTCCGCCCGCCGTCGGGAAGCGCGGGATTCTCGTGGCCCGGCCCCTCCCGGGTGAGGGCGGGCATCAGCCGATAGCTCTCCTGGAAGACCAGGTTGTGGGCGTCCCCGGCGGCGATCACCCGCAGCGTGCCGAGCTGCGCCGCCGCGTCCTCGGCGTCGAAGACGTTCAGCGGCCAGTCGCCGACCGTGTTACCCCGCAGGTGCGGATGGTGGAAGTCGCTGCCGTAGTGGGCGACCACCGCGACCGGCTGGGCGTGGCAGGCGCGCTGTTCCTGCCACGTCAGCGACCACATCGCGTTGAGCCCGCCCTCGCGCGACCGGGTGACGCCGCTGGCGACCACCTCCCCGGCGCCGAGCAGCAGGTCGGTGTTGAGCTCCTCGAGGGCGGTGCGCGCCACCGGGTCCAGCAACTCGACCGCCGTGATGAACACCTGCTCCTTGTCGTCCCGCGAGACGGCCCTGCCGTGGGTGCCGTCGCGCAGGTCGCGGAAGTGCCTGAGCAGGGCTTCGTTGATGGGAGTGCGCATGCCCTCCCCCTGCCCGGAGGGGTCGTCAGGCCACCTCCGCGGGCCTCAGGCGGCCTGGCCGAGCAGCTTCTCGATCCTGGCGCGCACGTCGGGTGTGTCGAGGCCGCGGACCGTGAGCGTCGTGCGGCGGCGTACGACGTCGTCGACCGTGGCCGCCCACTCGCGGTCACGGGCGTAGATCGCCTGGGCCCAGATGTCCGGCCCGTCGGGGTGGATGCGCTCGCCGAGCGCCGGGTCCTCGCGGATGAGCCGGGCCAGGTCGAACGCGATCGAGCCGTAGTGCGTGGCCAGGTGCCTGGCCACCAGCGGGTCCATGCGCGCGCCCGGGTCGCGGTCGGTCCACAGCCGCATGGCCACCGCGTCGGGGCTGGCCAGCCCCGGCAGCGGCACCGCGGGCAGGATGTCGGCCAGGTCGTCGCCGAGCGGCTGCCCCGGCAGACGGGCGAGCGTGGCGAGCACGTGCCTGCCGATGTGCCGGTAGGTCGTCCACTTGCCGCCGGCGACGGAGAGCATGCCGCCCGAGCCGCTGGTCACGACGGTTTCCCGCTTGGCCGCCGCGACCTGACCGGGGCCGCCGGGCAGCACGCGCAGCCCGGCGAAGGCGTAGGTGATGTCCTCGCGCCTGAGCTGGGAGTCGCGTACGGAGTGGCCCGCCTCGTCGAGGATCTGCGCGATGTCGGCCTCGGTGGCGCGGACCGCGGCCGGGTCACCGTCGTACGCCTCGTCCGTGGTGCCGAGCAGCAGGTGGTCCTCCCACGGGATGGCGAAGGACACCCGGTATTTGTCGATGGGCGTGGTGAGCGCGGCCTTCCACGGCTCCTGCCGGCGCAGCACCAGGTGGGCGCCCTTGGACAGCCGGATGCTCGGCGCGGCGGAAGGATCTTCCATGCGCCGCAGATGGTCGACCCACGGCCCGGTGGCGTTCAGCACGAGCCTGGCCGACACGCCGAACTCGGTCCCGTCGAGCCGGTCACGCAGTTCGGCGCCCGTCACGGTGCCGGCCGTCTTGCGCAGCCCGACGACCTCGGCGTGGTTGAGCACGACCGCGCCCGCGTCCACCGCGGCGCGTACGGTCATGACGGCGACCCGGCTGTCGTTCATCTGGTGGTCGCCGTAGACGGCGGCGGCCCGCAGTCCGTCGGAGCGCAGGGCGGGCACCTTGGCCATGGCCTGCTGCGGCGTGATCACGCGGCCCATGCCGTCGCCGAACACCGACAGGGCGGAGTACAGGAACACCCCCGCGCCGAGCTTGGCGGCGCCGTGCGGGCCGCCCCTGTAGATCGGCACCACGAACGTCAGCGGCTTGACCAGGTGGGGTGCGATGTCGGCGGCCAGCGCGCGCCGCTCGCGGTGGTTCTCCGCGACCAGCCGCACGTTGCCGGTCTGCAGGTAGCGCAGGCCGCCGTGGACGAGCTTGGAGGAGGCACTGGACGTGGCGCCGGCGAAGTCGCCCGCGTCCACCATCGCCACCCGCAGCCCCGCCTGCGCGGCCATCCACGTCACCGACGTGCCGAGGATGCCGCCGCCGATCACGAGCAGGTCGTAGGCGGTGCCGGCCAGCTCGTGCCTGGTCTCCGCGCGGTCGGTGCCGATCGCGAGTGTCATGGTCTGCTCCCCTCCTCCTGCTCGACCCAGCCGAGCGTGCGCGCCACGGCCTTCTTCCAGTTGCGGTATTCGCGGTCGCGTACGGCTTCGCCGATCGCGGGACGCCATTCGGCGGCCTTGTGCCAATTGGCCCGCAGGCTTTCGACGTCGGGCCAGTAGCCGGTGGCCAGGCCGGCCGCGTAGGCGGCGCCCAGAGCGGTGGTCTCGGCCACCATGGGCCGGATGACCGGCACCGCCAGCACGTCGGCGAGCGTCTGCATGAGCAGGTTGTCGGCGGTCATGCCGCCGTCGGCGCGCAACGTGGTCAGGTCGAGCCCCGAGTCGGCGTTCATCGCGTCGACCACCTCACGGGTCTGCCACGCCGTGGCCTCCAGCACGGCGCGCGCCAGGTGGCCCTTGTTGACGAACCCGGTCAGTCCCGCGATCACCCCGCGCGCGTCGGAGCGCCAGTGGGGCGCGAACAACCCCGAGAACGCGGGCACGAAATAGCAACCGCCGTTGTCGTCGACCGTCCTCGCCAGCGTCTCGATCTCGGCCGCGCTGGAGATCAGGCCCAGGTTGTCGCGCAGCCACTGCACCAGGGAACCGGTGACCGCGATGGCGCCCTCCAGCGCGTACGTGGCCGGGCCGGAGCCGATCTGGTAGCCGACGGTGGTCAGCAGCCCGTGCTTGGAGACGACCGGCTCGTGACCGGTGTTCATCAGCAGGAAGCTGCCGGAGCCGTAGGTGCTCTTGGTCTCGCCGGGGGAGAAGCACGTCTGCCCGAACAGCGCCGCCTGCTGGTCGCCGAGCGCGGAGGCGACCGGGACGCCGCCGGACGTGCGGCCGTAGACCTCGGCGGACGGGCGGATCTCGGGCAACATCGCGCGCGGCACGCCCATCGCGGCCAGCAGCTCGTCGTCCCAGCTCAGCGTGTGGATGTTCATCAGCATCGTACGGCTGGCGTTGGTGACGTCGGTGATGTGGCGGCCCGTGAGGTTCCACAACAACCAGCTGTCCATCGTGCCGAACAGCACCTCGCCCCGCTCGGCCCGCTCCCGCAGGCCGGGGATCTCGTCGAGCAGCCAGCGGATCTTCGGCCCGGAGAAGTAGGTGGCCAGCGGCAGCCCGGCCCGCTCCTTGAACAGGCTTTCGTGCCCGGCCAGCGCCCGGGTCAGCGCGTCGGTGCGGGTGTCCTGCCAGACGATCGCGTTGCAGACGGGCCTGCCGGTCTCGCGGTCCCACAACACGGTGGTCTCGCGCTGGTTGGTGATGCCGAGCGCGGCGATCTGCGCGTCCTCGATGCCGGCGCCGCTCACGGCCTCTCCGAGCAGGCCGCGCACGGCCTGCCAGATCTCGTCCGCGTCGTGCTCCACCCAGCCGGGCCTGGGGAAGATCTGGCGGTGCTCCCGCTGGGCGACGGAGATGATGTTGCCGGCCTCGTCGAAGACGATGCACCGGCTGGACGTGGTGCCCTGGTCGATGGCTGCGACGTAGTGCGGTCGAGGCACGTGCTTCCTCGCTTGGATCAGGGTTCGACAATGTCGAACGACGTGAAGAATGTTATGCGGTCGTCATAGGGGTGGACAAGTCAGCGGGCGAGGGCGCGCGTGATCGCGCGGGCCGCGTCGCGTACGTACGAGACGTACTCCATGTGCAGGGCTCCGTCCGGGGCCAGCCGCTCGACCGCGCCACGGATGCCGATGGCGCCCACCACGATGCCGCGCGCGTCCTTGATGGGTGCGGCGATGGCCACCTCGCCCTCCGTCAGCTCCTCCCTCTCGGCCGCCCAGCCCCGCGTCCTGACCTGGTCGAGCTCGGTCTCCAGGGCCTTGGGGTCGGTGAGCGTGGCCTTCGTGTACGCCCGCAGGGACGCCGCCGGCGCCTCGCCGTAGGGGTCGTGGGCGAGCAGGACCTTGCCGAGTGCGCTGGCGTGGGTCGGCAGGTAGGTGCCGACCTGCAGGGTCTGCATGCTGTCGTCCGGCCGGAACACGTGGTGGATCACCAGCACGTGCCCCTCGTGCAGGGTGCCGATCCAGGCGCTCTCCCTGCTGCGTCCCGCCAGGGCGTCGGCCCAGTTGATCGAGCGGGTCCGCAGCTCGTTGACGTCGAGGTAGCTGCTGCCCAGGTGGAGCAGCGTGGCACCGAGGCGGTACTTTCCCGTCGCCGGATCCTGTTCGACGAACCCCACGCGGACCAGCGTGCGCAGGATGCCGTGCAGCGTCCCTTTGGGCAGGCCCAGCGCCTTGGCCAGCTCGGCCACACCGAGCTGGCGCGGGCCCGAGGCGAGCAGCCGCAGGATGGCCGCCGCCCGCTCGACCGATTGAATCGTCTCTCCCACACCTCGCACCCTAACGCAGATCGGTTCGACAATGCCGAACGCCCACCGCGCGGCGTGAACAGGTGCATTGGACCGCCGCAAAATGCCCCCCACCAGCAGCGCGACAGGTCGAGTCGGCCTAGAATGTCGCCAGCGGTGAACCCCGGCGATTACGACGCCCCGTTCAGCTCCGCGCCCGAGCCCGGAATGCCCCCTCAGTGAAGACACGGTCGGCAGGGAGAGCCCGGCGGGCGTGTGATGGCGGCGGCGAGTCCCCCGGGCCACCTGCCATGAGCAGCACCCCCGGCGAGGTCGCCAGCCCTCCCCGTGACCGAGGAGAGCCGAGCACGCCATGCCCACAAGGAGATGCCTGCGCCGCCTGACCAGGCCGGCCCCCTGCCCGCGAGCAGGGGCACCTGGTACGCCGCGGGCCATGAAGTGCCGGGGCCGTCCAAACATGCCCGATTAACGGGATAGAAGTCCCGTTAATCGGGCATGCCGGTATGCGGTGAGGAGATTAGATGGAACAACCTTCCCGTTCGGCGGGAACCGTGCGGCCGGGGGGTCGCACCGCGCGGGTACGCGCGGCCGTGCTCGACGCCACCCAGGACATCCTGGTCGAGCACGGTTTCCATGGCCTGGCCATGGACCAGGTGGCGGCCAGGGCGGGCGTCGGCAAGACCACGGTCTACCGGCGCTGGGGAAGCACCCCGGGCCTGGTGGCCGACCTCATGAAAGAGCTGGCCAACCAGTCGTCGCCGCACGCCGACACAGGCGAGGTCGAGCGCGACCTGCTGGCCAACGCGGTGTCCGTCTGGGAGGCGGTCACCGATGGGCGGCTCGGTGTCACGCTCCAGGCGGTGATCGCCGCCGCGACCTGCGACGAGGAGGCTGCCGATGCGCTGCGGACCTTCTTCACCCGCCGGATCGAGGAGTGGGCCACCGTGGTGGAGCTGGCCGTCAAGCGGGGCGAACTGCCCGAGGGGACCGACGGCGGCGAGGTGATCAGGGCGATCTCCGCCCCGCTCTACTACCGCCTGGTGGTCACGAGGGAGCCGGTGACGCGGCGGGACGCCGAACGGTCGGTGTCACGCACGCTGGCCGCCGCGCGGGCCGGCGCCTTCGTGACCGACCCCTGACGGGCCGGCGCCGCGCGAAGCCACCGGCCTCACGGGGCTGAGCGGGGCCAGATCGATCCGTACCACCACAACACGCCTCCCATGATCACGAGCCCGCCCGCCGTGGCCAGCTTGGCCATGAGGTCCACGGGCGGGCCCGTGAAGGGGAGGCGGTCGAGGTGGTGGCCCCAGGGGCAGTCGTTCTCGACGTCGGTCGAGTCGATCAGCGTGTCGGCTTGGTGCTCGGCGACCGAGTACGCCTCGATCTCGGCGCGGCTGCCCCTTTTCACCCGCACCTGCTTGACGATGGTCTTGCGTGCCGGGATCGAGCCGCTGGCCACGGTTCTGCCGTCGGCCCGCAGGTCGTAACGTGCGAGCTGGCGCGTCACGTTGCGGAGCGTGACGGTGGCCCGGCTCGAGCGGCAGGCCACGTCGTCGACCGTCATCGTGAACGGGTCGCCCGGATCCAGCCGCGGCCAGGCCCAGGCGGTGGCGGGGAGGAGCAGCGCCACGGCCATGGGCAGCAGGGCCACGACGACACGAGTACCGATACGCATGCGCTCCCCCCGGAGTGTGATCTTTGCTACTTAAGGTGCCCAAGCGGGCACGAAAAGTAACATCGGCTCACTAGGGGAGCGCACGCCCCCGGATACACGCCATGATGGATGTATGGCGGAAGCGATCTACGTCGGCGGGTTGTTGGTGGCGACGCCGCTTCTCGACGACCCCAACTTCCGGCGTAGCGTCGTGCTGATCCTCGAACACGACCACGACGGGGGCACTCTGGGTGTGGTGCTCAACAGGCCGAGCGACATCTCGGTGACCCAGGTGCTGCCCGTGTGGGATCCGCTGGTGACAGGGCCTCCGGTGTTGTTCGAGGGCGGGCCCGTGCAGACCGACAGCGCGCTCGCGCTGGCGGCGGTCCCGAGCGGGGAGGAGCCGCTGGGCTGGCGCAGGCTGCACGCCGGCACGCCGGCCGTCTCGCGGCTCGGCACGGTCGACCTGGACGCGCCGCCCGAGATCCTTCAGGGGGAGATCGCGCAGATGCGCATCTTCGCGGGGTACGCGGGCTGGACGTCGGGCCAGTTGGAGAGCGAGATCGCCGAGGGCGCATGGTACGTCGTCGACTCCGAGGTCGGCGACACCTTTCACGCCGATCCGGGTTCGCTCTGGCGGCACGTGCTGCGGCGCCAGCACGGCGAGCTGGCCTTCGTGGCGACCTGCCCGGACGATCCGACGATGAACTGAACCCGCGAGCTGACCCCGCCGCTCAGAGGTCCCATCCCGGCCGCAGCGAGCGCTCGGCCAGCTCGATCGTCTCGGCCATGCGGCCGGTGATCTCCGGCACCCCGCCGTCGCGGCGCGGGCACTCGAAACCGACGCGCATCGCCGACATGGCGAAGGCGACGATCAGGTGGGAGAGCTGGTCCGAGTCGGCGTCGGCACCCCTGCGGGCGGCGACCAGCTCCGCGAGGCGGCGCTCGGTGCCGGCGGCCCTGGCCACCGACTGGCCGATCAGGTGCGGGTTCTCGTCGAGGATGCGGCGGAGTTTGAGGAACCTCTTGTGCTCGTCCTCCGTTGAGCCTTCCATGTCGCTCAGCACCGCGCGTACGGCGTGCATGAGCGCCGTGAACGGCGGCTCGTCCTGCGGGCGGGAGCGCAGGGTCTCCACCATGAGCTCCTCGCCGTGGTCGTGGAACCACAGCACCAGATGGTCCTTGCTGGTGAAGTAGCGGAAGAAGGTGCGGGGGGAGATCTCGACGGCCCCCGCGATCTGCTCGACGGTGGCCGACTCGTATCCTTGTTCGAGAAACAGGTCGAGCGCCGCGTCGAGGATCGCCAGGCGCGTCTTCTCCTTCTTGCGTTCACGCAGACCCACGGGCGTCACTCCCTAGAAACCTTTCTGTCACAGTGTGCCATATGTCATAGCTCGCAAACTGAAAGTCGGTTGTCACAAGTCATCGGCTGACATACATTGCTGAGGCTTGCGATATCTGTGCCCCAAGTGGGGCTTATGTCATCAGGGGGACTCATGGCTCACGCGAAGGCGGTCGGCGCGCCGTCATCGCCCGGCCCGGACCGGACGGAGGCCGGCCGCAATCCGTGGCTGGTGCTGCTGGCGGTCAGCCTGGGCGTCATCATGGTGATGCTCGACGGCACCGTGGTGGGCATCGCCAACCCGGTCATCCAGGCCGATCTGAAGGCCTCGTTGTCTGACCTGCAGTGGGTGACCAGCGGCTACCTGCTGGCGCTGGCGGTGTTCCTGATCACGGCGGGCAAGCTCGGCGACCTGTTCGGGCACAAGCGCGTCTTTCTCATCGGGGTGGCCGGCTTCGCGATCACGTCCGTGGGCATCGGCCTCAGCGCCGAACTGGCCGGCGTCATCCCCGGCCTGTCGCCCGTCGGCGCGCTCATCGGGCTGCGGGTGCTGCAGGGCCTGTTCGGCGCGCTGCTCCAGCCCGCCGCGCTGGCGCTGCTGCGTGGAGCGTTCCCCGGGCCGAAGCTGAACCAGGCGATGGGAGCCTGGGGCGGCATCATCGGCCTGTCCAGCGCCGCCGGCCCGATCGTGGGCGGCGTGCTGGTCGAGAACGTCAATTGGGAGTCGGTCTTCTTCATCAACGCGCCGGTCGGGATCATCGCCCTCGTCATGGGCATCTTCCTGATCCAGGACAACCGCGTCCAGACCATGGCGCGGATCGACTGGCTCGGCGTGCTGCTCCTGTCGGGCGCGATGTTCTCGCTGGTGTGGACGATCATCAAGGCCCCCGACTGGGGCTGGGGCGACAGCACGACGCTGAGTTTCCTGGCTGTGTTCGCGGTGCTGATCGGCGCGTTCATCTTCTGGCAGCACCGGGCGCAGAAACTCGGCAGGCAGCCGCTGGTCCCGCTGTCGCTGTTCAGGAACATCTCGATCTCCATCGGCACCGTGCTGATGATGATGGTGGCGTTCGCGATGTTCGGCGCGATGTTCTTCCTGGGCTTCTTCTTCCAGGGCGTGCACGGCCTGAGCCCGCTGGAGGCGGGTCTGCGCATGTTGCCGATGAGCGCCGGCATGATCGTCGCCTCGCCACTGGCCGGCCTGGCGATCGGCAGGCTCGGGCCGAAGATCACGATGGCGGCCGGCCTGCTCATCACCGCGTTCGCCATGTTCCTCATGTCCCAGCTCAGCATCGACGCGTCGTTCCTCGCCAGCGCCATCCCGTTCGTGCTGCTGGCCTTCGGCATGTCGCCGGTCTTCGTGGGCGCCACGGAGATCATCGTGGGCAACGCGCCACTGGAGCTGAGCGGCGTCGCGGGCGGCGTCCAGCAGTCGGCCATGCAGGTCGGCGGCGCGCTGGGCACCGCGATCCTGGGCGCCGTGATGGCTGCGGAGATCTCCGGCACGCTGCCCGGCCATCTCGGCCCCGCGGCGCAGGCCATCCCGCCCGAGCAACTGGCCGGGCTGGAGAAGGCGGCCGCCTTCGGTGCGGCGCCTCCCGGGGTGCCGCAGCCGATCGTCGACGCCGTGCACCTCTCGTTCATGGACGGCATGCATCTCGCCTTCCTGGTGAGCACCGGCATCGCCGTGCTGACCGCCCTGCTGACGCTGTTCGTCAAGGCGGGGCGCAAGGCCGAGGGCGTGCAGGTGCACGTGGGCTGACCCTTGAGGTGGCCCGCCGCGGCCCTCGCCCTCGCGGCGGGGGCCGCGGCGTTCGGTGCAGGACGTGGTCGCGCGGGCATAAACTCGGTGGGGTGAGCAGCACGAAGATCCTCCCAGAGCAGGAGACCACGCCGCGGACCTCGCACGGCGACGGCGATCACGAGCGCTTCGCCCACTACGCGGACAAACACAAGATCACCGAGAGCATGGTGACGGGCACGCCCATCCGCGCCCTGTGCGGCAAGATCTGGGTGCCCAGCCGTGACCCCAAGAAATACCCGGTCTGCCCGGAGTGCAAAGAGATCTACGAGGGCCTTCCCTCCGGCGATGGCGAGGGCGACGACAAGCAGTGAGTGTTGCTGAGCGGTGATCCTTCCCTGAGCGGCTACGGTCTGTATCCATATCGGATCATTCCGTAGTGGGGGGATTGTATGGCTCGGCGTGCGACCGCCGTCTCGTTGGCATGCCTGCTGGCGATCTGGTTCGCCCCGCCGCTGCGGGCCGGCGCCGCCCACGCGGCCGCGTGCGGCCATCGCGCACCGGAGGGGCCAGGGCCGCGCTCGCCCCAGCCGGGAGACGTGGCCAAGGTCCGGTCCGAGCTCGCCCGGCGCCTGGCCGGCGTCACGCCGCCGACTCAGATCACCGTGCCCACCGTGGTGCACGTCATCACGAGGCCTGACCGCCAGGTCTCCGACCAGGAGATCGAAGCGCAGATCAACGTGCTCAACTCCGCGTACGCCGGCCGCTTCGGCGGCGTCGACACCGGCGTGCGGTTCCGCCTCGACGGCGTCAAGGTCAGGCGGAACGCCGCCTGGTTCGGCGATCCGGTCGGCCACGAGCGGGCCATGAAGAGCGCACTGCACCAGGGCGGCCCCGGCACGCTCAACCTCTACATCGCCCAGCTCAGCAAGCAGATGCTGGGCTTCGCCAGCTACCCCTACTGGTACACCGACGACCCCGCGCTCGACGGCGTCGTCATCGACTGGCGTGGCCTGCCCGGGGGCGCGATGAGCAACTACAACCGCGGCTTCACCGGCGTGCACGAGATCGGCCACTGGCTCGGGTTGTTCCACACGTTCGAGAACGGCTGCAAGGAGCCGGGCGACGGCATCGACGACACCCCCGCCCAGGCCAGGCCCACCCAGGGGTGCCCCGAACGCTCCGACACCTGCGCGAAGGCGGGGCTCGACCCCGTGCACAACTTCATGGACTACGCCCACGACCGGTGCATGTCGGAGTTCACGCAGGGGCAGGCCAGGCGGATGCACGAGATGTGGGCGGCGTACCGGCAGGCCGCGCCGGGCGCGATGCGCCGCTGATTACGATGTGCGAGTGACAGCACCGAAAGCACTCGACACTCCCCACCAGCCGCCGCGGATCTTCGGCGCCCGCTACCGCACCGCGACCTTCGGCATCCTGCTCGTGGTCACGCTGGTCGCTTTCGAGGGCATGTCGGTCGGCGTCGCCATGCCGGCCATCGCCGACGAGCTCGACGCGCTCAACCTCTACGGCATCAGCTTCTCGGCCTTCCTGATCGCCAGCCTGTTCGCCAACGTGGTGTCGGGCCTGTGGTCGGACCGGCAGGGCTATCCCTTCCCGTTCGTGACGGGGATGGTGTTGTTCGTCGTCGGGATGGCGCTGGCCGGGGCGGCCACAACGGCGGTGATGTTCCTCGTGGCGCGGGCCGTGCAGGGGCTGGGGGCGGGCTCCACGATCGTGGCGCTGTACGTGATGATCGCGCGGGTCTATCCCGTGGAGTCGCGGCCCAAGGCGTTCGCGGCCATCTCGGCGGCCTGGGTGGTGCCCGCCATGGTCGGCCCCGCCGTGGCCGGGTTCGTGGCACAGAACTGGGGCTGGCGCTTCGTCTTCTACGGCATCATCCCGCTCGTGGTGCCCGCACTGCTGATGCTGCTCCCGTCGCTGCGCAGGCCGTCATCGCCGGACGAGGCGCCGTCGGGCGGGCCGAGGTCGCGGCCGGTGGCCATGACGCTGGCCGCCACCGCCGCGGCCGCCGGCGCCGGAGTGCTGCTGCACGGCGTCGACCGGCTGCACCTGCATCCCGTCTCGGGAGCCGTGGAGACGGCGGCCGGGCTCGCCTCGCTCATGTACGGGTTGTCCCGGCTGCTGCCTCCCCGGGCGCTGCGGTTCGGGCGCGGGCTGCCCACGACCGTGATGATGCGGGGCTTCTTCTCGGCCTCCTTCTTCGGCGTCAACTCCTTCATCCCGCTGGCGTTGCAGGAGGTGAAGGGCTTCGACCTGTCGAGCGCGGGCATCGCGCTGACCTCCGGGGCGCTCGGCTGGTCCGCCGGCTCCTACCTGCAGAGCAGGAAGGAAGGGACGGCGCACCTGCGGATGCGGCTCGGCACGAGCTGCATCGCCGTCGCCATCCTGCTCTGCCTGCTGGCCGTCCTGCCCGGGACCAGCGGGTGGATCGCCGTGCCCGCGTGGGTCCTGGCCGGCTTCGGGATGGGGTTCGGCATGACCACGGTCAGCATCACGGCGCTGAAGCAGTCGCCCGTCAACGAACAGGGGGCCAACTCCGCGGCGCTGTCCGTGACGGACATGCTGGGCTCGGCGCTGGCCATCGGCATCGGCGGCGCGCTGGTCAACCTGATCGGGCACTCCTCCGCCGAGATCGCCACCGGGTTCGTCGCCATCTCGATCCTCATGGCCTCGATCGCCCTGAGCGGCGCCGTGCTCGCCGGTCGCACCCGCTGAATCCCGTCACACCTGTCACATCGGCAACGGATCGCCTGATCGCCGTCGCGAGGAGTGATAGGACAGCGGGACAAGGAGGTGTCATGGAGGGTGATCACCGTGTCTGGCCCCCGCGGACGGGCGCCCGGCATCGCCGTACGCCTCCTGAGGACCGCGACCGTACGCCTCCTGAGGGCGGCCGTACGTCCCCTGAGCCCGGCACCCCTCCCGACGGCGCCCCGGCGGAGGGCGGAGGGGCCGTGTGGGGCGCTCACCACGGCCAGAGGCCCCGGCGGGGCAGAAACCCCTTCGAGAGCGTCAGGGACACCACCGCCAGGACTGAGCGGCCTCCTGAGCCCCCGCGACAACCCGTCCATGACACGGGCTGGGGAGGTGACCCGGAGCCTGAGCCCGCGTCGTCGCGGCGGCGGGAACGGTCCCATCCGCTGGACCTCGGCCCTGACCTGGAGGACGAGGAGCCCTGGAACCCGCGGATCCGCGGCGCCGTGGACGCCGGTAGGGGCAACGGACGTGGCGCGGGCCGAGCGGAGGCGCAGGACGGCGAGTCCCTGCCCCCGTCGGCCAGGCTCCGGGGTTCGCCGGTCGCTCCGGGACCGCGCGGGCGGGCGCGAGGCGGAGGGTGGCGCCGGTGGGCGGGCGCCCTGGTGGCGGTGCCGGCCGGGGCGGGGCTGATCGTGGTGGCCGCCGTGGTGCTGCGGTTCACGGCGCCGCCGACGGAGAACGGCCGGGTGGGCGACTCACCCGCGGGAGTGTCGGCGGCCCTGCCGCGGGGGTGGCACGAGGGAGCGGTGCCGCCGGTGACCGGGTTCACCTCGGTCGTCAGGGACGACGCGGGGGCGCTCGTCATGGCCAGGCCGATGCCGCCGGCGAAGGACGCGGGCAAGGCCGCCAAGGAGGCGGCGGAGCTCTACTCCAGGCTCCTGCTCAAAGGGGACCGCGTGAGCGTCGTCGAGGACAAGAAGCTCCCGGACGGCCACACGCGGGCGCTGCGGGCGGAATATCGGGACGTGGTCAACCGGCCGGCGTTCCTGCGCGTGATGCTGCTCACTCGCGGCACCGATACCGTCCTGCTCGTCGGACTGCTCCAGCCCGCCGACACCGATCGCAGGCAGGAGCTCGACGCGGTCATGGCGAGCATCGGGCCGGGATGAGAGCCTTGGCCCTCCTAACACGTGAGGATCACCTTGGCCAGAATCCTCGGCTCACGGCACGTCTTGTCGGTGGGCCCGATTACCCTAGGGTCACTGTGAGAAAGCGAAGCACACCAACCCCAGAGGTGATGCGGTGAGCACCTTCGCCGCGTCCCACCTTTCGCCTTCCTATCCCGACCGAGCAGCCTGGGGCACCGCCCCCAAGCTGCGCGCGTGGCAGCAGGAGGCGTTCGACCTCTACTTCAGGCGCGAGCCGCGCGACTTCCTCACCGTGGCGACCCCGGGCGCGGGAAAGACGACCTACGCCCTGCGCATCGCCAGCGAGCTGCTCGCCAAGGGGGCGATCAAGGCGGTCACCGTCGTGACGCCCACCGAGCACCTCAAGCGCCAGTGGGCCGACGCGGCCGGGCGGGTGGGCATCACCATCGACCCCGAGTTCAAGAACAGCCAGGGCGCCACGTCCCGCGACTACACCGGCGTCGCGGTGACCTACGCGCAGGTCGCCATGCACCCGGCGCTGCACCGGGCGCGCACCGAGGCGCGCAAGACCCTGGTCATCTTCGACGAGATCCACCACGCGGGCGACGCCAAGTCGTGGGGCGACGGCGTGCGCGAGGCGTTCGAGCCCGCCGCGCGGCGGCTCCAGCTCACCGGCACCCCGTTCAGGTCCGACGACAACCCCATCCCGTTCGTCGGTTACGAGGAGGACGCCGAGGGCTTCAAGCGCAGCGTCGCCGACTACTCCTACGGCTACGGTCCCGCCCTCGACGACGGGGTCGTGCGGCCGGTCATCTTCCTGGCCTACTCCGGCGAGATGAAGTGGCGCACGCGGGCCGGCGACGAGATCGCCGCGACCCTGGGCACCCCGCTCACCAAGGACCAGCTCTCCCAGGCCTGGCGGGCCGCGCTCGACCCGAAGGGCGACTGGATCCGCCAGGTCATGCAGGCCGCCGACCGCCGGCTCACCGAGGTGCGCAGAGGCGTCCCCGACGCCGGGGGCCTGGTCATCGCCACCGATCACGAGACCGCCCGCGCCTACGCCCGCCACCTGCGCAACATCAGCGGTGAGGGCGCCACCGTGGTGCTCTCCGACGACCCCGGCGCGTCGAAGAAGATCAAGCAGTTCGCGGCCTCCGAGGACCGCTGGCTGGTGGCCGTGCGCATGGTGTCCGAGGGCGTCGACATCCCCCGGCTCTGCGTGGGGGTCTACGCCACCTCGACCTCGACCCCGCTCTTCTTCGCCCAGGCCGTGGGCCGCTTCGTCCGCGCCCGCAAGCGCGGCGAGACCGCGTCCGTCTTCCTGCCCTCGGTCCCCACGCTCATGGGCCTGGCCAACGAGATGGAGACCGAGCGCGACCACGTCCTCAACAAGCGGCCCCCGGAGGACGGCCTCGACGACACCCTGCTCGAACAGGCCAACCGCGAGAAGGACAATCCCGACGTCCTGGGCGACGAGCTGCCGTTCGAGACGATGCAGACGTCGGCCACGTTCGACCGGGTGCTGTTCGACGGGGGTGAGTTCGGCACAGGGGCGGAGCTGGGCTCGGCCGAGGAAGAGGACTTCATCGGCCTGCCCGGCCTGCTGGAGCCCGACCAGGTGGCCACGCTGCTGCGCAAACGCCAGTCCGACCAGCAGGCCGCCAAGCGTAAGCAGCCGGACGCCGAGCCGCGGCAGACCCTGGCGCCGCACGAGCAGATCGCCGAGCTGCGGCGCGAGCTCAACGGCCTGGTCGGCGCCTGGAACCACCGCACGGGCCAGCCGCACGGGGTCATCCACTCCGAGCTGCGCCGCGCCTGCGGCGGGCCGCCGATCGCGCAGGCGACGGCCGAGCAGATCCATGAACGCATCGCCACCATCCGCCGCTGGGCCACCCAGCGACGCTAGACGCAACCCCCGCCTGAAACCGGTCAGCCGGTGGGGGTGAGGTCTCTGACCATGATGATGCATCGCTCGGGCCGCAGTTCGTGCCGGCCGTCCTGGCGGTAGACGACCTCGGTGGTGGCGACCTCCCCGTACGGCCATTCGGTGTATCCGCGGCGCAGGTAGAGCCGTTGCGCGTCCGCGTTGTCCAGCCCGACGCCCAGGGCGACCCGGTCGTGGCCCAGGGCGGAGAGCCGGTCCTCTGCGGCCTCCAGCAGCGCGGTCCCGATGCCCTGCTTGCGCCGCCAGGGCACGACCTCCAGGTGGGTGAGCAGGGCGACGCCCGGCAGGCGGGCGCGTAACTCGGGCTCCTCGGCGGGGGCCAGCCAGACGTACACGTCGCCCACCGCCTCCTGCCGGTCCCAGGCGACGAGCAGGTGCCCGTGGCCGGTGTCCTGCCTGGTCAGCCGGTCGGCGAGATAGGCCTCCTGCCCGAGGGAACGGACCAGGGCAGGAAGGTCGGTATGGATGGCTTTGCGAATTTCGGGGGCCCCCACGGACCACAGATTCCCGGATGCCGCCGCGCTGAATCAACGAGCGTTTACCGGGGGGCCCACCAGCGCAACGGTTCGGCACCGGGCCGGACCACCCACTTCATGGCGTCCGTCACGTCCGACTCGAGCGGCGGGATCCCGGCCAGGTGGCCGGCCCAGCGCCGGCGGTCCGCCTTCCAGGCCCGCAGATAGGCGACGCAGAAGTCCGGAGTGATCAGCTTGAGCCGGCCGAGCGCGGCGAGCAGCGACTCCTCCATGGCCGTACGGTCGGTGGAGGCCGGCCGCCGTCTGACGCGGCGCAGCACGTCCTCGACGAACGCCCTGCGCCTGGCGAGGAAGCCGGTCCAGTGCGCGGGCCGGGTCGCCGCCTCCCAGCTGGCCCCGTCGCTGTCGAGCAGCCAGTAGACGCCCTCCGCCAGCACGTCGCCCAGCTCCTGGTCACGGGCGCGGACGGGCCGGTCGAACGGGTTGTACGGGCGTTGCGTCACCATGCCCGTCACCGCGAGCCGGCGCAGCGACGTCTCGCCCAGCAGGTAGAACCAGTCCTCGTTGTAGATGTTCGGGAAGAACGAGGGCGTCCGGGTGGTCTCGACGGCGAGGGCGCCGCCGCCCACGAAGGAGTCCTGGTCGCCGCCGGTCAGCCGATGCGCGTGGCACACCACCGAGTTGTCCGGATAACCGCCGATGTGCATGCCCACGGCGTCGTACCGGTCCAGCAGATCCGCCGCCGCCGCGACCTCCTTGTGCCCTCCGACCACGATGTCGTCGTCCAGGAAGACGACCCGCTGCCAGCCCATCAGGCGGGCGAGCAGCAGGCCGGTGTTGCGTTTCGCGCTGAGGTCGGTCGTCCGGTGGAACGGCGTGCCCTTCACCAGGCGGGAGGTCGCGAAGTCGGGCAGGTTGAGCCTGGCCGTGTCGTCGACGTCGATCACGAGGTAGTTCACGCCGTCCGGCATCAGCTTCGGCGCCTCGTCCGGCCGGCTCCACCTGCGGCTGTGCAGGGTCACCAGGGGGCAGTCCAGCGCGACGGCCAGGCGGATGGCATGACCGAGCCAGCTCGGATGCCGGATCGTCGGCACGACGATCGCGTCGACGGCCGCGTGTCCCGCGTGCTCGCCGTACAGGTCGACCAGCTGCCTGTGGGAGCCGTGGTGATGCTCCGTGGTGCCCTGCGCTGCCTCATGCTCCATCGGCGGGACCCGGCCATTCGTGTAGCCGGTAAGAGGCGACGGTCCAGTCCGGTGTGACGGCGACGCGGCCCTGCACCCTGACCCGCGTGAGAAGGCTGTACGCCTCGGCGTCGCCGAACCGGTCACGCAGGTAGGCGGCATTACGGTCACGGAAGCGGGCGTCGGTGAGCGCCCGCACCACGCCGTACACGCCGCGTGAGTGCATGCCGTTGCAGATGGTCAGGCTGTGGCTGGTGTTGTCCGGGTTGACGCCACGGTAGAAGAAACCGACATCCTCCGTGAGCCGTACCTTGTCGCCTGAGCCGTTGGTGACGGTGTAGTGCCTGCGCGTCTCGCCGTCCTCGTCGACCTCGAAGTACGGCCCCCACTCGCCCTCCCAGTCGGCCACCTGCCGCACCGGCAGCTCGATGCGCGAGAGCATGTACGCGGTGACCTCGTTGTAGTCGACGCCGCCCAGGAGCACGACGTGGGTGGTGAGGTCGTCGGCGCGAAGGTCCTCCGTCGCCCGCAGCGTCACGAGGCTGTGCGGGTTGGAGGCTCTGACGTGGCCCCACAACTCGAACAGGGAGTCGAGGTCGGAGTATTTGTACAGCTCGATGTAGTCGGGGCTCGACGGGTCGGCGTAGCTGATCTTCTCGCGTTCCTCGTAGGGGATCTGCGAGCAGATGATCGTGATCGGCTCCCCGTCGGGGAAGTGCCACGGGCCCTCGTGCAGGGCGTCCGGGATCGGGCCGGGATGCTCGGCGGAGGCCTGGTGGCGCAGCGCGTTCTTGCGCAGCCGGGTCAGCTCGTCGAGCAGCGCGCGGTGCTCGGCCAGCTCATCGGCCGTCATGTCCGACAGCGGCAGCACGCGGGCGGGCCCGTTGGCCAGCGATCGCCTGGTGGCGAAGAACGCGGCGTACTTCTCGAGGCGGTGCACGGGCGGGATCTTGATCTGGTGGGTCGACTCCCACGACGAGATCAGCGGAACGCTGACCCCGAACGCGTCGCGCAACTGCCCCTGGGTGACCCGCAGGCCGGGCCACCGGCTGTCGCGGAGCTCGCGCAGCCGCAGCGCCAGCGCGGTCCGCGCGGATTCGTCGCCGCTCATGCCAAGCCTCATTCAAGTGAACTTCAGTGAATATTAGCCCCGGTGGCGAAGTTGGAGATGAAGTCGCAGCTAGGGCGCCACAAACAGGCTGCGTGTGCGAACGGGTCGCACAAGGAGCACCAGTCTAGTCACAGGTCCGTGGCCGCTGGGAGTGAATGTCCGGGATCAAGAGTGGGTAAATCTCTGTACATAGAGATTCAGTTAAGGACACTGAATTTACTGAATAGAGGTGAGGTGGTAGTGCCGGCCCGAGTTCCATGAGCCGTACCAGACAAGAGCGGCATCCCACGCGGAAACAAGCGCAGGCGACCCGGAGAGGGCCGTCGGCGGTCCGATGTTGCTGTCAGAACACGATCTCCGCACAGGGGAACCTCCATGACGACACTAGCCCTCCACCTCTCGGTGGCCACGCCCATGACATCCGACACCCGGTCCATATCCCTCCTCGTGCTGGCGACCATGATCACGCTGACGCTGGCCGTGATTCGCGGGCTGATCAGACGTACGCACTTGGTGATGGTGGTCAGCGGCACGAGCGCCCTGCTCGTCGTGCTCGCCGTCCTCGGCCTCGCGTACCTGATCACCTTCGGGGCGATCTGAGGCCGTCACCGCGCGCGGCGCACCGCCCCCCTGCGCTGCGCGCGTACCGGCCGCGCCGCCGCGGGCTCGGTCACGCTGAGTGACTCTGTGTGTTTGGACACAGAGCAGTGACCTTCTGTTAGAAGCTCGACTCAAGCGGCAACAACCACGATTGGCTGTCTCGAGCTATGCAGAAGGACTCCGCCCATGTCGTCTGAGGCCACCGGCAGGTCGACGCTGATCGTCACGTCCGGCCTCTCCCGGAACGCCGTCATCATCAGACTCGAAGGCGAACTCGACGTCAACGGGTTGCCGGTGCTGCGGGAGCACCTGCAGCGCGTGTGGGACCTGCCGCCGAAGCCGTTCCTCGTCATCGACCTGAGCGCCGTCTGGTTCTGCGACTCGATGGGCGTGAACGAACTCGTCGAGATCCTGCAGCGCTGCGAGACCAGGGGCACCAGGCTGCTGCTCGGAGGGGTGCAGGGGGTGATGGAGCGCGTGCTGTCGATCACCGGGCTCCGGCACGCCTTCGAGGTCTTCGATCAGACCGACGACGCCCTGCGGCTGGCCCAGGACTGAAGATCCTGCCGCCTTGGTGGAGATCTTCCACTCCCCGTATGAGGTTGCCGCCCGCCGCCGTTGACCTCTTCATCGGATACCTCCGAGGAAACCCCCGCCTTCAGGCGGGGGAGGGATCGGACCCCTGCGGAGCAGGACAGGGGTAGCCGATTCGCCGCCAGGCGAACCGGCGTCACAACGCCGCACGACATCGCACGGTTCGGTAGTGTGTTCGACGGTGGTGATGACCAAGCCACCGGACGAACGATCAGAAGCACCCTCGCCGCAGGGCTTGCGGAGAGGTGAAACGCCTGTGGAGCTGGTGTAAGACCTCAACGGGAGTTCCCTTTCCCGGGCGGGCGACCGGCGGTGAAGCAGGAAGGCCAGTCGGCGACGGCTGGAATCCCCGTCCTTCAGGGCCGGGAGGATGTCAAGACCGCAGGGTTGCCACATGAGTACCCTTCGTGATCGCCGGTGCCGCGAGGGTCCCGGGTTACCGTGGAAAGGTGCCTGAAGTGAGCCTGTACCTGCCCGAGGACGTCCTCAGCCGGGTCGCGGAGGCGGCCCGCGCGCACGAGATGTCCGAAGGGGACTACATTCGCGAAGCGGTCACACGCGCTCTCGCCGAAGAGATCGGCGGCGAACGCCCTCGTCCGCGCCTGCCGCTGTTCCCGCTCAGCGAGGAGAACCTCACAGCGGAACGCGTCGACGAGATCCTCGCTGAGGGTTTCGGAAAGGACGGGCTCGGCTGATGCTGGTCCTCGACACGAGCGGCCTGCTCGCCGCGATCGGCCCCGAGCAACCGCACCACGAGGAGGCGCGCCGGGTGTTGCTGTCCGAGCCCGGGCCGCTCCTGCTTTCCCCTTACGTGCTCGCCGAGGTGGACTACATGCTCCTCAAACTCGCCGGGGGAGCGCAGGGAGCTTCAGTTCCTGCACGACGTCAGCGACGGGAGCTACGAGATGGTCTCCATGACGGCCGCCGACGTCAGACGGGCGGTGCACATCGTCGAACGCTATCGAGGGATGTGCATCGGGCTGACGGACGCCTCGGTCGCGCTCGTGGCCGGACGGCATGCCACGACCAGGGTGCTGACGCTCGATCAGCGGCACTTCCGGGCGATGAAGCCGCTCTGGGGGGACGCCTTCACGGTGCTCCCCGCGGACGCCAACTGATCGGCCCGACTGATCAGCCGGGCTGATCGGCCCGGTTGATCGGCCCGGTTGATCGGCGCGGTTGATCGGCGCGCGTCAGCCGTCCAGCACGGGAGTGCCGTGCAGGGTGGCGCCGGCGGCCTCGAGTTCCGCCAGCGCCGCCTCCGTGGTCGCCGGTGCCACGCCCGCCGTGAGGTCGAGCAGCACCCGCACCTCGAACCCGTGCTTGAGCGCGTCGAGGGCGGTGGCGCGCACGCAGTGGTCGGTGGCGATGCCGGCCACGTCGACCTTGCTCACCCCGCGTTCCTTGAGCCACTCGCGCAGCGGCGCGTCCGCGCGCGAGGTGCCCTCGAACCCGCTGTACGCCGCGTCGTAGGCGCCCTTGCTGAACACCTCTTCCACCCCCGACAGGTCGAAGGCCGGGTGGAAGTCGGCGCCGGGCGTGCCCGCGACGCAGTGGGCGGGCCAGGTGGAGGAGTAGTCGGGGGTCTCGGAGAAGTGCTCGCCCGGCGAGATGTGGTGGTCGCGGGTGGCCACCACGTGGTCGTAGTCGTGGCCGGCCACGTGACGGGTGATCGCCTCCGCCACCTGCGAGCCTCCGGCGACGGCGAGGCTGCCGCCCTCGCAGAAGTCGTTCTGCACGTCGACGATGATCAGCGCGCTGCCCATGGTGCCACGATACGTCAGGTGAATTCGGTGGGGATCGCCGCATAGCCCCGGCCGAGGTGGAGGGCGTCCTGGGGGAGCGTGGCGATGGCCTTGGCGTGACGTTCGCGGGCGGCGGACAGGGGTTCCCCGCCGACGACCTCGCCGTCGCGTACGAGCTCGTGCAGCAGGGGGATGCCGCCCTCCGGGGCGAGCCCGCCGGTCGTGATCAGCTCGGTGTCGCAGTGGCCGTTCTCGTCGTACAGCCGGTACGCCTCCTTGCGCCCCCCGCGCGACGGTTTGCCGACCGAGCGTTTGGCCACGGCCTCCAGCTTGCCCGTCGCCGTCTCCCGCGCCACCAGCTTGTACACCAGCGCCGCCGTTGGCACGCCCGACCCGGTCACCAGGGAGGTGCCCACGCCGTAGCCGTCCACGGGGGCGGCCGCCAGCGCGGCGATGGCGTACTCGTCGAGGTCGGAGGTGACGAGGATGCGGGTGTTGAAGGCTCCGAGGGCGTCCAGTTGCTCGCGCA
This sequence comes from Nonomuraea mesophila, assembly GCF_004352805.1. Lineage (NCBI taxonomy): Bacteria > Bacillati > Actinomycetota > Actinomycetes > Streptosporangiales > Streptosporangiaceae > Nonomuraea > Nonomuraea mesophila. Next base: position 74,353 of record NZ_SMLD01000013.1, on the reverse strand, counting down.
CCTCCTGCGCGGCCGCCGCCAGGTCGCCTGAGTCGATGCGGACGGCTCCCAGCTTGGGGCCGGCCAGCTCGACGGCCGTGCGGACCGCCTCGGCCACGTCGTACGTGTCCACCAGCAGCGTCGTCTCCGGCCCGAGGGAAGCGATCTGGGCCTCGAACGCGTCGCGTTCCGAGTCGTGCAGCAGGGTGAACGCGTGGGCGGCCGTGCCGGCCGTGGGGACCTCGTACACGCGCCCGGCCATCAGGTTGGAGGTGGAGGCGAACCCCGCGACGTACGCGGCCCGCGCGGAGGCCACTGCGGCGCTCTCGTGCGTACGGCGCGAGCCCATCTCGATGAGGGGGCGCTTGCCCGCGGCGTTGGCCATGCGGGAGGCGGCGGAGGCGATGGCGCAGTCGTGGTTGAGGATCGACAGCGTGATCGTCTCCAGGAGGACGGCCTCGGCGAAGGTGCCCTCCACGATCATGATGGGGGAGGCGGGGAAGTAGAGCTCGCCCTCGCGATAGCCGTAGATGTCACCCGAGAACCGGTAATCGGCCAGAAACGCCAGAGTGGACTCGTCGACGACCCGGTGCTCGCGCAGGTAGGTGAGTTCTTCGTCACCGAATCGGAAGCGTTCAAGCTCGTCCAGGACACGTCCCGTTCCCGCGACAACCCCGTAACGCCGCCCGCCCGGCAGGTGCCTGGCGAACACCTCGAAGACGGCGCGCCTGTGCGCCGCGCCGCTCCGCAGGGCCGCCTGCAGCATCGTCAGCTCATAGTGATCTGTGAGCAACGCAGTGCTCATGGTCATTGTCACGAGTCGAAGACTACGGCTCAGATAGGGCAGACTCGGGGATGTGGGTAGCACCGCTCCAATCGCCGTTGAGCGTCCGTCATCGGACGTCCGACCCGATCTGCCTTGGGTGACCATCGTCTGGAACGACCCGGTCAACCTCATGTCCTACGTGACCTATGTCTTCCAAACGGTCTTCGGCTATACCAGGGAGAAGGCCGAGAAACTCATGCTGGACGTCCACCACAAGGGCAAGGCCGTCGTGTCCAGTGGCACACGTGAAGAGATGGAACGCGATGTGCAGATTCTCCACTCCTACGGCCTGTGGGCGACGGTCCAGCCGGATTCGGTCAAGTGAGGCGGCACGGGTGAGTTCGGGGTTCAAGCCGGGCAGGAACGGCGGCGTCATCGCGGTCTTCGAGGCCGCGGAGGTCTCGCTGCTGCGCTCGCTCGTGTCGATGATGCTCGGCATCGTCTCTCCGGGGCAGACGAGCGACGACCCGCTGGAGCGGGCGCTCGGGATCGGTGACACGGCGGTGCCGTCCGATCCGGTGCTGGCCAGGTTGTTCCCCTCGGCGTACGAGGACGAGAAGGACTCCGCCGAGTTCCGCCGCTACACCGAGGCGACGCTGCGCGACGGCAAGCGGGCCGACGCGCAGACGGTCTTCGACACCGCCGCTCCCGGCCATGCGGAGCTCACGCCCGAGCAGGCTCAGGCGTGGCTGCGCTCGCTCAACGACGTGCGCCTGACGCTCGGCATCAAGCTCGACGTGACGGAGGAGGTCCACGACGAGATCGCGATGATGTCGGAGGACGACCCCCGCTACCCGGCCTACGTCACCTATGACTGGCTGACCTACCTGCAGGACAGCCTGGTCCGGGCCCTCTGGTAGCTTCCGGGTCATGCTGTCGATCTCGCGAGAACTCGCCGACAAGATCATCGCGCATGCCCGTGCCGATCATCCCGACGAGGCGTGTGGCATCATCGCGGGCCGGGGCGGCGTGCCCGAGCGCTTCGTCCCGATGGAGAACGCCGAGCGTTCGCCGACCTTCTACCGCTTCGACTCGATGGAGCAGTTCAGGGTCTGGAAGGAGATGGACGAGCGCGACGAGGAGCCCGTCGTCATCTACCACTCCCACACCGCCACCGAGGCCTACCCGTCGCGCACCGACGTGGCCTACGCCTCCGAGCCGGACGCCCACTACGTCCTGGTCTCCACCAAGGACGACACCGAGGTGGAGTTCCGCTCCTACCGCATCCTCGAAGGTGTCATCACGGAGGAAGAGGTAAGGTTCATCCCATGATGGTCCGGCAGGTGCAGAGCTTCCTCTTCGCGCACACCCCGGCTGTCGTCGTCTACGACTGTCCGTGAGAGAGCCGCTGCGCGGGCTGTCGTCATGCCCCTGAAGGGCGCGGCGGCCCGGCGAGCAGATACCTGGTGAAAGTTCCCCGGAATCCGCATCCTGCCGTCGGCGTTGCTGCCGATGGGACGACGACCGACCTGAGGAGACTGACCGCGATGGCCATCGAGGTTCGCATTCCGACCATTCTGCGTAACTACACTGACGGCGCCAAGGCCGTCAACGCCGAGGGCGCCACCCTCGACGAGCTGATCAGCAATCTCGAGTCGCGCCACCCCGGCATCAAGGACCGCCTGGTCGACCAGGGCAATTTGCGCCGATTCGTCAACGTCTACCTCAACGACGAGGACGTGCGTTTCCTGGGCGGCCTCGGCACGCCGCTGTCCGACGGTGACACGGTGACCGTGCTTCCCGCCGTCGCAGGTGGCTGACATGCGTTTCGACTCGTTGATCGACTCGGTCGGGCGCACGCCTCTGGTGGGGCTGCCGAGGTTGTCCCCTTCCGCCGAGGTGCGGGTCTGGGCCAAGCTCGAAGACCGCAACCCGACCGGGTCGATCAAGGACCGTCCGGCGCTCTGGATGATCCAGGAGGCCGAGAAGGACGGACGGCTCACCCCCGGTTGCACCATTCTCGAACCCACCAGCGGCAACACCGGCATCTCGCTGGCCATGTCGGCCAAGCTCAAGGGCTACAACCTGATCTGCGTGATGCCGGAGAACACCTCGGAGGAGCGCCGCCAGCTGCTGCGCATGTGGGGTGCCGAGATCATCTCCTCGCCGGCCGCGGGCGGCTCCAACGAGGCCGTGCGCGTGGCCAAGGAACTGGCCGAGAAGAACCCGTCGTGGGTGATGCTCTACCAGTACGGCAACCCCGCCAACTGGCGCTCCCACTACGAGTCCACGGGCCCGGAGATCCTGGAGGACCTGCCCACCGTCACGCACTTCGTGGCCGGGCTCGGCACGACGGGCACGCTGATGGGGGTCGGGCGGTTTCTGCGCGAGCGCGTCCCGGACGTGCAGATCGTCGCCGCCGAGCCGCGCTATGGCGAGCTGGTCTACGGACTGCGCAACGTGGACGAGGGCTTCATCCCCGAGCTCTACGACGAGTCCGTGCTGACCACGCGCTTCTCGGTCGGCTCGGCCGACGCGCTGCGGCGCACCCGCGAGCTGCTGGCCGCCGAGGGCATCTTCGCCGGGGTGTCGACCGGGGCGGCGCTGCACGCGGCCCTGGGCGTGGCCAGGAAGGCGGTCAAGGCGGGCGAACGCGCCGACATCGTCTTCGTGGTGGCCGACGGCGGCTGGAAATACCTGTCCACGGGCGCGTACGAAGGCACGCTCGAAGAGGCGGAGGACCGCCTCGAAGGCCAGCTCTGGGCCTGACAGCCTCCCGCACCGAAGAACGGCCGCGAGGGGCGTCCGGTGCGCTGCATCACGGCACGAGACGCGTCCGGCGCGCTGACCGCAGCCGCGAGGGCGGCCGGTTCGTCGAACCGGCCGCCCTCGTCCCGTGTACGGCTGTCTCGCAACCCGTCTAGTTGACCAGCACCCGCAGCGAGAACGTCGCCGAGCTGTCGGTCATCGTCGTGCTCATGCCGACGGCCCTGAGCACCTGTGCGTTGGCCTTCTCGTCGCCCTGCATGGAGTTCAGGTACAGGCTCTCGATCTTGTCGAGGTCGACGAAGAGCGCCATGTTGGCCTCGTCCGGGTTGGCGATCGCCGTCTGGAACGTCTCCGAGTCGGCCAGCGTGCCCGTCTCGGCCAGCTTCTTGGCGTAGTCGTCCGTCGTCGCCACGGTGAAGACGCCGTCACCGGCGACCTTGGCGATCTGCGGAGCACCCTGCCCGCCGGAGGCCATCGCCTGCTGGATCTTGTCCAGGATGGCCTGGGCCTTGGCCGGGTCGGTGGCGATGCGCGCGCCGGCCTTGAACTGGTTGGTGCTCAGGCCCTCGCTGTCGAGCGCGAACGTGAAGTTCTTGCCGACGAGCGTCGCGAGGTCGCCCGGCAGCTCCAGACCGAAGCGGGTCTTGATCTGCGCGAGCATCTGCTGGACCTCGGTGGCGCCGGTGGCCGTGGCCTGCTTCTCGATGTTGGCCCAGTTCTTGGTGAGGACCTGGTCGAGGCCGGAGATCGACAGGGCGCCGGCCGTGCTCGCGGGCAGGACGCCCAGGTCGGCCGGGGGCAGTTCGCCCTCGGGGGTCATGCCCTTGGCGCCGTTGACGACGCCGGCCAGCTCGACGTAGGCGCTGTCGAAGCGGAGCGCGCCGGCGAACCTGGCGTCCTTGACCTGCTCGAGGCTCGCCGCCTGCTCGGGGGTCATCCCCTTCTTGGCCGCCTCGGCGAGGCTGCCGGCGTGGGCCCAGAACGACAACACGCCCTGCTCGCCGAGCGCGGCGAAGTCGTCGTTGAAGTCGGTGTTGTCGCCCAGGCTGCCTTCGGCCTGCGCGTACTTGTCGGCCAGCTCCTGCGTGGCGGAGAGGAGCGCGTAGTCCTCACGGAAGGCGATGCCGTACTTGTCGCCGTCCATCAGCTTGGCGATGCCGGCCTTGGCCTGCTCCTCGTCCGTGACCTGGACGGCCACGGCGAAGTCGGGCTCGTCCTTGCCGGAGGGGACGGCGGCGAAGCCGATCCTGCTGCCCAGCCACGGGTCGACGTCCTGGGCGAAGTCGACCTTGGAGTCGTCGCCCTTGGTGATGGTGTCGAACAGCGCCTTGCGCGGGTCCTCGCCGGAGAAGGTGTCCTTGGTGGCCGTGAACTTCCTGGCCAGCTGGAACAGCGCCACCTTCTGGTTGGCGGCCGGGTCGAGGTCGAGCCGGGCGTAGGCGATGCTGTCGGCGGGCAGCACCTCGTGCGGCTGCGTGCCGCCGCCGCCGATGGCGCCCACGGCCCACACGGCGCCGCCGCCGAGCAGCACCACGGCCAGCGCGGCCGCCACGGCGATGATCCACGTCTTGGGGCCCTTCTTGGGCTCCGCCGGGCCGACGCCGTCAGGGCCCTGCTGCTGCCAGCCGCCACCTTGCGCGTACTGGCCCTGCTGCTGCCAGCCCTGCTCCTGCTGCCAGCCCTGCTGGGGCTGCTGCTGTTGCCAGCCGCCCTGCTGCCACTGCTGCTGCGGTTGCTGCTGCCCGTACGGCTGCTGTGGCGGCGGCTGCTGGCCATAGCCCCCCTGAGCCTGCTGCCCGTACGGCTGCTGCTGCGGCGGCTGCTGGCCGTAGCCCCCCTGGCCCTGCTGGCCGTACGGCTGCTGCGGCGGGTACGGGCTGCCCGATGACGTCGGCATCGTCGGGGGGTGCTCCGGCTGCTGCCCCTGGTTCCAGTTGTATGCCGTGGTCCGGTCAGGATCCTGACCGGACGGGGGATTATTCACAGACATCACTCAACTCACAATGTGGACTTATGGCCACAGTGAAGGTAGCTGATGTCGGTAGACCACCGCTTGCAATGCGCTGAAGTACGGCTTCCCACCAGGAGCTCCATCCGTGGCGGTACGCCCGCTCGCCACCCGGCTACAGTAGGAAGCCACTAGAACTAAGTTCCAGACGAGGTGGGTGCGGATGACGAAGTTCGACGAGGCGACACAGGCGATCAGGGTCGACGACCACACCTATGACGTGTGCCTCGACCCGGGATACGGCATCGGCGGACCGCTCAACGGCGGCTACCTGCTGGCCGTGATCATGCGTGCGGCCGTGGAGGCCTCGCCGTTCGACCATCCGGTGACCACGAGCGCGCAGTTCCTGAAGGCGCCGGTCCCCGGCCCCGCCCAGGTCGTCATCGAACCGCTCAAGGCCGGCAGGACCGCCGCGTTCGCCAGGGCCATGCTCGTGCAGGACGGCGTGGCCCAGATCGCGAGCTCGGTCACGACCGCCACCCTGCACGGGGCCGAGCCGGTCTACGCCGGCGAACCGCCCTTCGCGATGCCTGGCATGGACGACTGCGTCCCGCTGCCCGACCCCAAGCCCGAGTCGGGCATGATGCTGAACGCCCAGATGGAGGTGCTGTTCGACCCGCCCACGATCGGCTGGCTGAAGGGCGAGCCCAGTGGCAGGCCGGAGTCGCGGGCCTACTTCAGGATGGCCGAGCCGCAGGACCCCGACCCGTACGTGCTGGCCCTGGCCGTGGACGCGCTGCCGCCCGTGGTGTTCTCCGCGGGCGCGCGCGGCTGGGCGCCGACCGTGGACCTCACCCTGCACCTGCGCGCCCTGCCCGCGCCCGGCTGGCTCACCGTGCTGTGCGGCGGCCGGCTCGTCTCGGACGGCTGGTTCGACGAGGAGGCGGAGGTGCGAGACTCGACCGGCAGGCTCGTGGCCCAGTCGCGCCAGCTGGCCCGCGTCGGCAGGGGATGAGGGTGTGGTGGCGGCCAAGGCGGCACCACATCACGACCAAGTTTCACAGATGAGCGAGCGCGGCGCGCGACTGTGAGCATTCTTACGCAGAGTTGATCGGGCAGGTCGCCTACCCTCGAAGGCGTGCCGGACGCGAGTATTGGGATCTTCGACAGCGGGGTCGGCGGCCTGACGGTCGCCCGCGCGATCATCGACCAGCTGCCCTGCGAGTCGATCACGTACGTGGCCGACACGGCCCGCCAGCCGTACGGGCCCAAGAGCATCGCGCAGGTCCGCGCCTACGCCCTGGAGGTGATGGACCACCTTGTCGAGCACGACGTCAAGATGCTCGTGATCGCGTGCAACAGCGCGAGCGCCGCCGTGCTGCGCGACGCCCGCGAGCGTTATGACGTGCCGGTGGTCGAGGTGATCCAGCCCGCCACCAGGCGGGCGGTGCGCGCCACCCGCACCGGCAGGGTCGGCGTGATCGCCACCCGGGCCACCATCGACTCGATGGCCTACCACGACGCCTTCACCGCGGCCCCCGACGTGCGGCTCACCGGCGTGGCCGCGCCACGCCTGGTGGAGTACGTCGAACGAGGGGAGACGATGAGCGATGAGCTCATCGAGGTCGTCCGCGACTACCTGGAGCCCATCAGGACCGCCGGGTGCGACACGCTCATCCTCGGCTGCACCCACTACCCGCTGCTCACCGGCGCCATCTCCTACGTCGTCGGCGACGGGGTGACGCTGGTCTCCAGCGCGGAGGAGACGGCCAAGGACGTCTACCGGATCCTGCACGACCGCGGTCTGGCGGCGGGAGGCGAGGCAACCCCCCGGCACCGCTTCCGCGCCACCGGCGACTCCCTGCTCTTCGCCCGGCTCGGGCAGCGCTTCCTGGGGCCGGAGATCGACGCGGTCGAAGTCGCCCCGCTGGGGGGCATCAGCTGGAACGGTCACTCGCCCGTTTCCGGGGCCTGGAACGGCGGCGGCCCGGCGAGGGAGCACACCGGGATCGAAGGGCCGAACCACGACGGGCGACGTCGTACGGGGAAGGAGCCCACGTGACCTCATCCCCACGGCCGAAATCCCCACGGCCGAGGCCGGGGGCCCCGCTGCACCGGCGACCGCACCCGTTCGCCCGCCGCACCGGGGTGCTTGGCCGGTGGCACCGGCAACGGTGCCGCTCGACGTCGTTCCGCCCGGACGGCGAACCGACGTGCACGGCGCCGCTCCGCGGCGTGTTCGCTCTCCTCCCCAGGGCCGAAGCCCGGGGTCCCCAGCGAAGGAGAAACCGATGAAGGTGACCATCGTCGGATGTTCGGGGAGCTACCCCGGCCCCGACAGCCCCGCGTCCTGCTACCTCATCGAGGCGGACGGGTTCAGGATGGTGCTCGACCTCGGCAGCGGCTCGCTCGGCGCGCTCCAGCGCCACATCGGCCTGTACGACGTGGACGCCGTCTGCCTGAGCCACCTGCACGCCGACCACTGCCTCGACGTCTGCGGCTATCACGTCGCCCGCACGTACGGCCCGGCGGCCCCCTACCCGCTGGTGCCTGTCTACGCGCCCGCGGACGCGCCGCGCCGGCTGGCGGCCGCGTACGGCATGCCGGACGAGCCCGGTCTTGAGACGGCGTTCGACTTCGTGCCCCTGGAGCCCGGCTCGTACGAGATCGGGCCGTTCACGGTCACCGCCGGCCTGGTCAACCACCCGGTCGAGGCGTACGGCTTCCGGGTGAGCGGCGGCGGCAGGTGCGTGGCCTACAGCGGCGACACCGGCGAGTCCAACGAGTTGGTGAAGCTGGCCGCGGGCGCCGACCTGCTGTTGTGCGAGGCGTCGTTCGTCGACCGTCCGAACCTGCCGTCCGGCTTGCACCTGACCGGCCGCCAGGCCGCCGAGCACGCCGCCATGGCCGACGTGGGCCGGCTCGTGCTCACCCACCTCGTCCCGTGGAACGACCAGGCGACGGTGCTCAGGGAAGCCTCGGAAGGCGGCTACGGCGGCCCGATCGAACTGGCCCGCAGCGGCGCCGTCTACGACCTGGCCTGAACCTCGCCGAAGTCGCGCATGCGGGGCAGCGGCGAGAACACCAACGGCAGGAACGCCAGCAGCCTGCCCCCCATGAACACCCATAAGGCCTGACGTACGCCGATCTGCTGGGCCACCAGGCCGCCGAGCAGCGCGCCCAGCGGCATCATGCCCCAGGTCATGAACCGCACGGAGGCGTTGACCCGGCCGAGCACGTGCTCGGGGGTCACGGTCTGCCGGTAGGTGACCTGCCCCACGTTCAGCAGGACCGAGCTCCACGACAGGCCGATCGAGGTGATCGCGAAGAACACCGCCCGCCAGTCGGGCTCCGTCATCGGCAGCAGCAGGCCGAAGGGCGAGCCGATGGTGACGGCCAGCCAGGTCATCCGCGCGGTGCCGTACTTCCTGGACAGCCAGCCGCCGGTCAGGCCGCCCATCAGGCCGCCGATGCCGCCCGACATGAGCAGCACGCCGATGAGGCCGGGCGTGAGCATGACCTCGTCGGCCAGGAACAACACCGACTGGCCGAGTACGGCGCTCACGAAGAGGTTCATGGCCGCCGACGTGATCACGAACGTGCGCATCAGGCTGTCCTGCCAGACGTAGGCGAGCCCTTCGCGGATGCCGGGTATCAGCGGTGTGGGCTCGGCGACGGCCGGCGGTTTGTCCGGCACCTTGATCCTGCTCAGGACGAGCACCGAGGCGAGCGCGCCGAGCGCCGTCGCGACCAGCGTGCGCGAGGCCCCCAGCAGTTGCACGAGCGCGCCGCCGAGGGCGGGCCCCGACAACGACCCGCTGGAGCGTACGAGCTCCAGCTTGGAGTTGGCGTCGGCGAGCTGCCCGGTGCTGATGAGATCGGGCAGGTACGTGCGGTCGGCCACGTCGTTGAAGACCTGTGCCGTGCCCGCCAGCAGCGCCACCAGGAACATCATCTCGATGCTCAGCACGCCCAGCTCGGCCGCGACGGGAATGCTGCCCAGCAGCAGGAACCTGGCCAGGTCGGAGACCATGAGCACGCGGCGTCTTCGCATCCGGTCGACCCACACCCCCGCGGGCAGGCCGATCAGGAGCAGCGCCGTCGTCTGCAGCGCCGACAGCAGGCCGACCTCTGTGGGGCCGGCGTGCAATACCAGCACGGCCACCAGCGGCAGCGCCACTCGCGAGATATTCGCGCCGAGTTCGTTGGCGACGTGAGAACTGAGGAACCGTAGGAAGTCAGGGTTTCGCAACACCCCCGTTGTCATTGCGTAAGGATCCATGTGTCGGACACATTTGGTCAAGAGTGATGTGGCGCGGAGATAGGGTGATCTGCATGTCGCGACAGGATGGCCGCCGCCCTGACCAGCTTCGTCCCATAACCATCACGAGGCAATGGCTCACCCATGCCGAAGGATCCGTGCTCGTCGAATTCGGCGGCACCAGGGTGTTGTGCGCGGCCTCCGTCCAGGACAGCGTGCCCCGGTGGCGGCGCGGCAGCGGCCAGGGATGGGTTACGGCCGAATATGCCATGTTGCCCCGCGCGACCAATACTCGTAACGATCGTGAATCGGTTCGGGGAAAAATTGGTGGCAGGACCCACGAGATTTCGCGGTTGATCGGCCGTTCGCTGCGCGCCTGCGTCGATTACAAAGCGTTGGGGGAAAACTCCATTCTGCTCGACTGTGACGTCCTGCAGGCCGACGGCGGCACCCGCACCGCCGCCATCACCGGCGCCTACGTCGCGCTGGCGGACGCGGTGGCGTGGATGCGCGGGCGCAAGATGTGCCCGGGCGACCCGCTGATCGGCTCCGTCGCGGCCGTGTCCGTCGGCGTGGTCGGCTCGGTGCCGATGCTCGACCTCTGCTACACCGAGGACGTCGCCGCCGAGACCGACATGAACGTCGTGATGACCGGCGAGGGCAGCTTCGTCGAGGTGCAGGGCACCGCGGAGGGCGCGCCGTTCGACCGTGCGGCGCTCGACCGGCTGCTCGACCTCGCCGTGCAGGGGTGCGAGGAGCTCACGCTCGTCCAGCGGGAGGCTCTGGAGTCATGAAGATCGTGCTGGCCACCCGCAACGCGGGGAAGATCGCGGAGCTGCGCCGCATCCTGGCCGGGTTCGAGATCGTCGGGTTGGAGGAGTTCCCCGAGATCGGCGAGGTCGCCGAGACCGGCGTCACGTTCGAGGAGAACGCCCTGCTCAAGGCGCACGCCGTCGCCCAGGGTTCCGGGCTGCCCGCGGTCGCCGACGACTCGGGGCTCTGCGTCGACGTGCTCAACGGCATGCCCGGCGTCTTCTCCGCCCGCTGGTCGGGCCGGCACGGCGACGACCAGGCCAACCTCGACCTGCTGCTGGCCCAGCTGTCCGACGTGCCCGCCGGCCGGCTGGCCGCCCACTTCACCTGCAGCGCCGCGCTGGCCCTGCCGTCGGGGGAGTCGCGGGTGGTCGAGGGCGTCCTGCCGGGCAGGCTCGTCAAGACCCCGCGCGGCACCAACGGGTTCGGTTACGACCCGATCCTGGTGCCCGACGGCTACGACCGCACGACGGCGGAGATGTCGCCCGACGAGAAAGACGCGATCAGCCACCGGGGACGGGCCTTCCGCGCGCTGACGCCGATCGTGCGCGAGTTGCTCGGCTCGTAACCACCGCGTAAGAACCGCGGGGCAGGGGTCGGCGTACCGTCGAGATGTGCAGAGTGAATCGGTGGTGCCCGCCTGGGCCAGGGCGTTGCTGGGGCTGGTCGCCGGATGCGCGGCTCTTGCGACGGCGCAGCTGGTGTCCGCGTTCGTCGGGCCTGAGACCTTTCCCGTGCTCGCCGTGGGCGATGCGACGGTCGACCTGACGCCCGCGCCGGTCAAGGATTTCGCGATCCGGACGTTCGGCGAGAGCGACAAGGCTGTCCTCGTCGGTGGTGTGCTGGTGGTGGTGCTGTTCGGGATCGCGCCGCTCATCGGGATGCTGGCCCTGCGCCGGCTCACCTACGGCTTCGCGGGGCTGGCCGCGTTCGGCGTGGTGGGCCTGCTGGCGGTGCTGACCCGGCCGGAGGCGGGGCTGCTGGACGCGCTCCCGACCCTGGCCGGCGTGGGCGTGGGCGCCTGGGTGCTGGCCTGGCTCGTAGGGCGGGTGGCCGGGGACGGCGGCCCCGCCCAGGGGATCGGCGCCCGCCCGCCCCTGCGCCCCGTCGAGGCCGGCGCGCCGGCGAGCTCCTCCACGGGCGCCCAGGGGAGCGGTGCGCGCAGCACTGAGGAGGGCGCCTCGGCGAGCGGCACCGGGAGCGGGGCCGCTCGTGACGGCGGCGGGGATGTCGTGGAGCGGCCCGCCGTGATGTGGGTCGCGGGGCAGCCGCGGGTGTTCGACCGGCGGCGGTTGCTGACCGGCGCGGCCGGCGGCGTGGCCGCGGCCGGGGCCGTCTACCTGCTCGGGCAGACACTCGGCGGCAGGCAGAGCGTCGGCGTCGCGCGGGCCGGGGTGGCGCTGCCCGGACCCGCGACCCCCGCGAAGCCGATCCCGGCCGGCGCGGATCTGCGCATCGGCGGGCTGTCGCCGTTCGTCACGCCCAACAAGGACTTCTACCGGGTCGACACCGCGCTCATCGTCCCCCAGGTCAACCCGGACGACTGGACGTTGCGCATCCACGGCATGGTCGACCGGCCCGTCGAGATCACGTACGCCGACCTGCTGAGGATGCCGCTCACCGAGGCGGACGTCACGCTCACCTGCGTCTCCAACGAGGTCGGCGGTCCGCTGGCCGGCAACGCCCGGTGGCTGGGCGTGCGCATGGCCGACCTGCTGCGCCGGGCCGGGCTCCAGCCCGGCGCCGACATGCTGCTGTCCACCTCCGCCGACGGCTTCACCTGCGGCACCCCGGTGGACGTGGTGATGGACGGGCGCGACGCGCTGTTCGCGGTCGCGATGAACGGCGAGGTGCTCCCCGTCGACCACGGCTTCCCCGTGCGCCAGGTGGTGCCGGGCCTGTACGGGTACGTCTCGGCCACCAAGTGGGTCGTGGACATCAAGGTGACCCGCTTCGACCAGGATCAGGCGTACTGGACGCCCCGGGGCTGGTCGGCCAAGGGCCCGATCAAGACGCAGTCGCGCATCGACGTCCCGAAGGTCGGAGACACGCTGAAGCCGGGGCGCAACACGGTCGCCGGGGTGGCGTGGGCGCAGCACAAGGGGGTGGACGCCGTGGAGGTGCGCTTCGACGGCGGGGAGTGGGCGCAGGCGAAGCTGGCCGAGGTGCCCGGGCCCGACACCTGGCGGCAGTGGTCGATCGACTGGGACGCCAAACCGGGCGAGCACCGTATCGAGGTGCGCGCGACGGACGCGTCCGGCTACACCCAGACCGACCAGCTCGCGCCGTCGGCCCCTGACGGTGCGACGGGCTGGCACACGATCACGGTGAACGTCGTCTGATCCCTGTCATGGTTTGCTCTGTTTGCCCAGGTAGAGAGGGGAACTCTGGCGGTCAATCTGCCTGACTTCACCTCCCTGGCACGGCGACGCCTCTACGATCGGTCGTCGAGCATGACAGGAGGCAGGCCGTGTTCCGCGAGCGCAAGCCGAGTGTCCGGTGGGTCCTCCCAGATGGGCGTTACGACCCTGTGGTGGCCGAAGGGGCGCGATGGCTCGACTACGAGCGGGCCGCCGAGGCGCCCCCCGACAGTGGCTCCGCCCCGGCGAACCGGGCCGCCTCGGTGCGCGAACACTCCACCGCCGACCCCGCGGAGCGCACCGGACGCGCCGATCCCTGGGAGTGGCCGGCCCACGAGGAGGAAACGCATGGCGGGAAGCCGGAGCAGTGGGTGGGGGAGGCGGAGGCTCCCGAGCCGGTCGAGCGTGACTGGTTCGACGGACCGCGGCGGCCGCCCAGGCTGGCCGACTCCCGTCCGTACGGCGTGCCCGGCGGGCTGGCCCGGCCGGACCCGCAGGTCGAGCGGGACCTCGCCGAGTCGATCGCGCCGGGCACCCGCTTCCCCGACCCGCGCGGCACCTGGGTGCGGCTGATCAACGGCGGCGGGCCCGCCGACGACCCGTTCCGGGCCTCCAACGCCGCCGACTGCGCGCTGGCCGTGTTGTCCACCTGGCACGGCGAGCCCGCGACGGCCGCGCCGCGGCTGCCCGAGTACGACAGGATCGGCCGGCCGGTGCTGACCGGCGAGCGGGGCGGCACGGCCAGGATCGAGCGGTGGGCGGGCCACCGCCTGCAGTACGCCGGGCAGGGGCGGCACGCCTACCCGCTGATCGCCCGGCGGCTGCTCGACGCCGGGCACGGGGCCGGCGCCGTCATCGTGGTGCGCTGGCCCGGCGGCGGCTCCCACGCCTGGAACGCGGTCAACGCCGACGGCGAGGTGATCTGGATCGACGCGCAGCGGGGGCACATGTCCGTCGAGCCGCCCTACACGACGGTGACCGGGGTGTTCTGCCTGATGCTCGACCGGCAGGGGCATCCGCGATGAACCTGGACCAGGCCAGGTCGCTGGCGGAGGAGTACTTCAACGGGGTGCTCCCGCCCGATGAGGCGCTGCCGGTGGGGGTGTACAAGTTCGACGCGGGTTATGTCGCCTGGGTGCGGGATCTCGAACCCGACGACCCGGCCAGGCTGCCGGACGTCGTGGGCGGCGGGTGCATCGTGATCGACCGGGCCACGGGCGAGGTGGTGGCCCGGCCGCTCCTCGACCCCGAGACGGTGGCCGAGTTGTGGCCGGGCCGCACACCCCGCTGAACCGTTGCCGGCCGGCCGTCAGGTGACGGTCTTGGGACACACGGTGCCTTGTGCGGGCAGGCGCAGGCTGATCAGATAGCGGTTGACGTGGCCGATGATGCAGGAGTTGCCGGCGTTGTAGAGGCCGTGGCCGTGTCCCAGGTACTGGACCGCTGCCGAGCCCGGTACCCGCCGTACGATGTTCGCGCTCCTGCCGTAGTCCGTCCAGGAGCCGACACCCAGATAGGGCGGCAGCTCCTCGGCAGGCAGTGGCCCGGGCGGGTTGGTGACGGGGGTCGGCCAGCCGACACAACCGAGCGGGTGCCAGAGCTCGGTCCCGGCGAGGTTGGGCAGCAGGCGCTCACCTTCGCGGCGCCTCTTCCGGTATTCCTCGTAGTCGCGGAACACGATGCCGTCGAGGCAGTGGACCATGTTCATCCCCGTGGACGAGGGCACCTTCGGGCTTTTCCTGGCCTGCCGGACGTAGTCGGCGAACCCCGAGGCGTCACCGTCGACGGCCCGCTTGATCGCCTCTGCAAGCTCCGTCCACCGGGAAAGTTCGGGCTCCTCACCTGGCGAGATGATGCTGGGGGCGGCGGCCTCCTTGATGTCGAACCCGCTGTAGGCGACCGCCGGCCATTCGCCTCTGACCGGCACCGGGACCCGGTCGGCCCGCGCCACCAGCGCCCTCCAGACCTCGCCGACGTCCTGGCCGTGCAGCGCGCAGGTGGTGCTCGCCGCGCACCAGGCGGCGAAGCGGGCGAAGGACTTCTCCTGGGGGAGCCAGCTCTGCGCACGGTCCTCGTACGGGCTGACCGAGCCGTCGAACACCATCGCGCGCACCCGCCCGGGGAACAGCCGGGAGTATTCGATCCCGGGTCTGCCGCCGTAGGAGTTGGCGATGAAGCTCAGCTTCTCCTCTCCCAGAGCGACGCGGATCGCCTCCATGTCACGCGCCACGGAGGCGGAGTCCATGTGGTCGAAGAACTCGGGGTCGGCGCTGCGGCATCGCTCCGCCGCCGCCCGGTTGCGCCTGCCCAGCTCGGCGTACTCGGCGCGGGTGTCGGGCAAGGCGATCCACGGGCCGGAGAAGAGGCAGTCGAAGGACAGCACGCCCTTGTCGACGGTGTTGCGGGGCTCGACGCTGACCACGTCGAACCGATCGCGCAGTTCGGCGAAGCTGCCCGCGTTCTTGCTCAGGTCCTCCACGCCCGAGCCGCCCGGTCCGCCGGGGATCGCGAACACCGTGCCCATCCTGCGTTGGGCGCCGGTGGCCGGGAGCAGGCCGACGGTCAGGTCGATCTTCCGTCCGGACGGCTGGGCCCAGTTCACGGGCACCTCGACCGAGGCGCAGCGCATCTCCTTGACGAGGGTCTTGTCCGCGCAAACCGCCCAGGCGAGCCTCGATGAGGGGCCCGGCGTACTCGCCGCGGCGGCAGGCACAGCCGAGACCAGGACGGCCGCGGCAGCGCCGATCGCCAGCACCTTGATCCGGCGCCCGGCCATCGTGATCATCGTGGCGCCCGCGGTCAGCGCGGCGAGCACGTACGCGACCAGCAGTCCCGCCGCCGCGGCGGGAGGCAGGATCCCGCCCCCGACGCCCGCGATCTGGAGCGGCAGGTTCTCGATCATGAAGGAGCCGGCCGGCGCGCGCAGCGGCATGGGCAGCGTCTTGGCCACCACCGGCAGCACCACGATGAGCACGGTCAGCACGACCAGCGCGCCCGGGGTGGAGCGGACGGCGGCCCCGACGCCGAGCCCGATCAGCGCGACCGCGGCCATCGACAGCCCGGCGACGACCACAGAGGTGAGCACGCCCGGCTCTGACAGCGGCGTGCCCAGCGTCACCCCTTCGCGGAGCAGTTGCCCGGCCCGGTCGCCGAGCGCCGTCATGGAGGCCGCGTGCATGACGAACGCCAGAACCTGACCGGCCACCAGCGCGACAGCGGCCAGGCCGGGAATCTTGGCCAGCAGGAGAACCCGCCTGCGGGGCACGGCCACCAGGCTCGTCTGGATCATCCCGGTGCTGTGCTCCGAGGTGATCGCCAGCGCGCCCAGCACGGCGAAGACGAAGTAGGCGACCGCGATGCCGTTGCCGAGGCCGTCCCCGTTGCCGGGGAAGGCCATCTTCTCGTCCAGCGTCTGGCCATCGAACCCGCGGCCGATCATGAACGCGATCCCGGCGCAGGCGATGACGGCCGCCACCGAGCAGGCCAGCACGTAGACGTTCGAGCGGAGTGTGCGGAGCTTCATCCACTCGGAAGCGATGACGTCGATCATCGCACGGCCTCCTTCTGAGCGGTCCCGCTCTCGCTCCTGTACTCGGTGCTGTCCTCCGTGAGCCGCATGAACGCCTCCTCCAGGGACGCGGCGCGCGGCGTCAGCTCCTCCAGCGCGATCCCCTGGGACAGCGCCAGTACGCCGATCTCGGACGCGTCAAGGCCATGGACGGACAGGGCAGCGGGCCGGGCACCGGACTGGGCACCGGACTGGGCAGCGGGCTGGGCAGCGGGCTGGGCTGCGGGCTGGGCAGCGGGCTGGGCGCCGTCGTCCTCGGTCACCACCGTCGCGCCGTGCGCGCGCATGATGGCGGTGAGCCGCTCCGGGTGACGCGTGCGGACCAGCACGTCGCCCTGGAAGTGCGCGGCCAGGGCGTTCATGGCGGCGTCAGCGATCAGCCGGCCGCGTCCGATGACGATGACGTGGTCGGCAGTGAGCGCCATCTCGTTCATCAGGTGGCTGGACAGCAGCACGGTACGGCCCTCGTCCGCCAGCGAACGCAGCAGGCCGCGGAGCCAGCGGATGCCCTCAGGGTCCAGTCCGTTCAGCGGCTCGTCGAACATCAGCACCGCCGGATCTCCGAGCAGCGCCGCCGCCATGCCCAGCCGCTGCTTCATGCCGAGGGAGAACCCGCCGATCCTCTTGCCGGCGACGTCCGTCAGGCCGACCTGATCGAGGACGGCGGTCACGCGAGCCCGGTCGATGCCGTTGCTGCGCGCCAGGCAGCCGAGATGGTCGCGGGCCGACCGGCCGCCGTGCACGGCCCCGGCGTCCAGCAGCGCCCCCATCGTGCGCATGGGCCGGCGCAGCGACGCGTACGGTCGCCCGTCGACCAGCGCCTCACCCGAAGCGGGGACCTCCAGCCCGAGTACGGCCCGCATGGTCGTGGACTTGCCGGCGCCGTTCGGTCCGAGGAATCCGGTCACCAGCCCCGGTTTCACCGTGCAGGTCAGGTCGTCGACGGCGAGCGTGCGGCCGTACCGCACGCTCAGTCCCCTCACTTCGATCACGTCGCGCTCTCCTTGGCTTGCCGGGCACGATCGGCACGTTCCGATCGGACCCGTCCAGCTTCGCGGCCAGGAAGGCCGGCCTCGATGGAAGCCGGCCCACCTCGCGGGGTAGGAAATCGCCACTTGAGAGGTGGACCCAGCACTACCGCCCGTGCGTGACCAGGCGTCGAAAGCCCTGGGTCAGCCGGCGGCGAGTGCCCCGATGATCGACGCCCGTGCGGCGCGGCGGGCCGGCAGCACGGCGGCCAGCACCCCGGCGACGCCGGAGAGCGCCACGAACAGCGCGATCTGTCCCACCGGCACCGAGAACAGGGCGCCGTCCAGCATGGCCATGATCGCGGCCCAGCCGAAGACGCCGCCGAGCACGACCCCCACCAGCGCCCCGATCAGCCCGAGCACCAGAGCCTCGACCGACAACATCGCGCGCAGTTGCCGCCGCGTCAGGCCCAACGCCCGCAGCAGCGCCGACTCCCTGGTGCGCTCGTGCACCGACAGCGAGAGCGTGTTGGCGATGCCCAGCAGCGAGATCAGGATGGCCAGCCCCAGCAGCCCTGTGATGATCATGAGGAGCATGTCGAGCGTCTCGTCGAACTGGCCGCGGGTCTCCGTCGCGCTCGACACCTTCACGCTCGGATAGGGCGCCGCGGCCGCGTCGACGACCTCGCGCGCCCGTTCGGGCGGTACGCCGTCCGCGATGCGGATCAGCAGCCGCGCGTCGGGCACCGCGCCGAAGTACGTCTCGAAGGCCGCCTCCGGAACGGTGACCGGCGGCAGCGTCCCCTGGTTCCCGTCGAGCAGGGCGACCACCTTGAGCGGCACCGTCCCGGCCCGCCCGGTCCGGAGCCGCACCGAGTCGCCGACCTGGACGCCCAGTCTCCCGGCGTCATCGTCCCGCAGCGCGACCTGGCCAGGACGGAAGCCCGCCATGGAACCGGCGGTCACGTACGGCTCGACGGGCCCCCGGAAGGTGCCGGCGAACACCTGCCGGCCGCCGATCGTGGCGTCCGCCTGCCGGATCTGCACCACGGAGGCCAGCTCCGGCGCGTTCCGGAGGCGCTCGGCGACGGATCTCGGGATGACGGAGTCACGCTCCTGGTCCATCAGGACGTAGTCGACGGGAAACTGCGCGTCGAGCTTGGCCGTCATCGTCACCCGGGTGGACGCGGTGACCACCGAGATCAGCGTCATGAGCGTCACCCCGATCGTCAACGCGACGGTGGTGGTCGCGGCCCGCTTGGGGTTGCGCCCGGAGTTGCCGACGGCCAGACGGCCCGGCACCCCGAACATCCTGCCGGGGATCCAGCCGACCAGCGCGCTCAGCGGCCTGACGAGCACCGGCCCGAGGATCAGCACGGCCAGGAACGTCAGCGCGCCCCCGGCCATCACGGCGAGCAGCGACTCCTCCCGGCCGGGTTCGAGCACGAACACGCCGACGGCGGTGACGCAGGCCCCGGCCACGAGGAAGAGGGCGGCGAACAGCCCGCGCAGCAGGCCCGCGCGGAACGTCTGTTCCCCGGCCTGGGTGCGCAGCGCGGCGACCGGCGGGACGCGGGTGGCGGACCTGGCGGGCAGCAGGGCCGCGCACACCGTGACCACCAGGCCCACGGCCATCCCGGTGGCGATCGTGACGGGGGAGAGCGTGGCGCCGGCGTCGGTGGGCAGCGGGGCGTCGACCGCGCCGAGCACCGCCAGCGCGAGCCTGGCCAGGCCGTACCCGAGCAGCAGGCCGAGCGCCGAGGCGAGCACGCCCACGACGGCCGACTCCAGCAGGATCGAGCCGAACACCTGCCCTCGCGTGGCGCCGATGCACCGCAGCAGCGCCATCTCCCTGGTGCGCTGGGCGACGAGGATGGTGAAGGTGTTGTAGATGACCAGGGCGGCCACCATCATGGCCACGACGCCGAACAGCAGCAGGCCGAGCGTGAACATCCGCGTCTCCACCCCGGCCGCGCTCGCCAGGTCGGAGGCCAGCTCGTCGCCGGTCTTGACGGTGTACGCCTCGCCGAGGGCCGCCGCGACGGCCTGCTTCAGTCCTGGGGCGGTGCCGGCGACGTCGATCTCGCGGTACCCCTCGAGGTCCGTCATGCGCTTCGCGGTGGCCGTGGTGAAGCCGACCGCGCCGGTGAACGAGAGCTCCTGGTCGACGCCGGTGTCGAGGAGACCGACGAGCCTGAACCGGTGCTCGGCCTTGCCGGCGTCGAGCACGGTGATGGTGTCGCCGAGCCGGAAGCCCTGCGCCTTGGCGGTGTTGTCGTCGAGCACGGCGGCCCGGTCGTCGGTGCCCGGTCCGGTGCCGGCGACGATGTCGGCGCGGTCGAGCGGGCCGGTGACGATCGAGACGGCCGTGGTGGGGAGGTTCCCGACGGTCTTGCCGTCCTTGCCGATCAGCGGCGCGGCGCCGCGTACGAGGCCCTGCGCCTCCGTCACGCCGTCCAGGGCGCGGATGCGCTCCAGCACCCGCTCGGACAGCACGGCGTCGGCGCCCTTGGGCAGGACGGCGACGTCCACCTTGCCCGCGTCGGCGGTGACCCGCTGGGCGAAACCCGCCTGTACGGTGTCGTTCAGCACGAACGTGCCCGCGATGAACCCCACGCCCAGCATGATCGCCAGCGAGGTGAGCAGCAGCCGGAAGGTGTGGGCGCGCAGCCCGGCCAGAGCGGTCCTCAGCACCTCACGCCTCCAGCTTCACGAGCGTGTCCAGCACGCTCTGCGGCGTCGGCGTGGCGAGCTCGGTGACCAGCTCGCCGTCGCGCAGGAACACCACGCGGTCGGCGTACGACGCCGCGACCGGGTCGTGCGTGACCATGACGATGGTCTGGCCCAGCTCGCGCACCGACACGCGCAGGAACGACAGGACCTCGGCGCCGCTGCGGGAGTCCAGGTTGCCGGTCGGCTCGTCGGCGAAGATCACCTGCGGCTTGCTGATGAGCGCCCTGGCCACGGCCACGCGCTGCTGCTGGCCGCCGGACAGCTCGGTCGGCCGGTGGGAGAGCCGGTCCGTCAGCCCGACGGTCGCGACGACCCGGTCGAACAGCGCCTGATCGGCCTGGCGGGCGGCGATCTCCAGGGGCAGGCGGATGTTCTGCTCGGCGGTCAGCGTGGGCAGCAGGTTGAACGCCTGGAAGACGAACCCGATCCGCTCGCGGCGCAGCAGGGTGAGCCGCCGGTCGGACAGCCCGGTCAGCTCCACGTCGCCGAGGTGCACCGTGCCCGACGTGGCCGTGTCGAGACCGGCCAGGCAGTGCATCAGCGTGGACTTGCCCGAGCCGGACGGGCCCATGATGGCGGTGAACGCCCCGGTGGCGAAGGCCACGTTCACCGCGCGCAGGGCGTGCACCCGGGCGTCGCCCTGGCCGTACACCTTGGTCAGATCCGTGGCCACGACGGCGGGCGCGGTTCGGCGTTCCGTGAGAGTCACCAGCACTCCTTCTCCCTGGCGGGGGCGGGTTTCGGACCCGACCCACGCTAGGTGTGGAGTTTTCGCGATCCATGGGCCCTGAGGAGGGACTTCAGGTGCGCCCGCGGACGACCCCGGTCAGCCTTTCGGCCGATGGGACGGCACGACCAGCCCGGCCTCGTACGCGTACACCACCACCTGCACCCGGTCGCGCAGGCCCAGCTTGGCCAGCACCCGGCCCAGGTGGGTCTTCACCGTCGCCTCCGCGACCGCCAGCCGGGCCGCGATCTCCCCGTTGGACAGGCCACGCGCCACCATGAGCAGCACCTCGCGCTCGCGCGGCGTCAGGTCCTCCGCCGCCGCCGGCTCCTCGTCAGGGAGCTGCGCGGCGAACGTCTCCAGCATCCGCCGCAACGTGCGCGGCGACATCGCGGCGTCGCCCGCGTGCACGAGCCTGATGGCGTTGACCAGGTCGGCGGGGGGCACGTCCTTCAGCAGGAACCCGGCCGCGCCCGCCTTGACCGCCGCGAACACGTACTCGTCGAGGTCGAACGTGGTGAGGATCAGCACCTTCGCCCCATCGATGAGGCGGGTGGCCTCGACGCCGTCCATGCGGGGCATCCGCACGTCCATGAGCACGACGTCGACCTCGGCGGTATCGAGGACCTCCAACGCGGTGACCCCGTCGCAGGCCTCGGCCACGACCTCGATGTCGGGCTGGGCGTTCAGCACCATCCTGAACCCGGCCCGCAGCAACTCCTGGTCGTCGACGAGCATCACGCGTATCACCCGGCAGCCTCCTCTACGCCGCTTCCGCCATGGGCAACCGGGCCAGCACCTCGAAGCCGCCGCCCCGCAGAGGGCCGGCCGAGACGTCGCCGCCGTACATGCCGACGCGCTCGCGCATGCCGATCAGGCCGTGCCCGCCGGCGCTCCTGGGCGCCGCCGCGCCCCGGCCGTCGTCGGTCACCCGTACGAGCACGTCGGGGCCGGTGAAGTCGATCTCGACGTCCGCCCGGACGCCGGGGCCGCCGTGCTTGAGGGCGTTCGTCAGCGCCTCCTGCACGATGCGGTACACCGCGAGTTGCTGGCCCTCGGGCAGGTCGGTGGGGGCACCTTCGACGCGCAACCGGGTGGGCACGGCCGATTCGCGCACCATCTTCTCCAGCTGGTCCAGGCCGGGCTGCGGGGTGTAGTCGGTGTCCGGGTTCTCGTTCTCACGCAGGACCCCGACGAGCCTGCGCATCTCGGCGAGCGCGACCCTGCCGGTTCTCGAGATGGTCGTGACGGCCTGGCGGGCCTGCTCGGGATCGTGGTCGAGGGCGTAGCCCGCGCCGTCGGCCTGCACCACCATCACGCTGACGTTGTGGGCCACGACGTCGTGCAGTTCCCTGGCGATCCTGGCGCGCTCGGCGGCGGCCGCCATCCTGGCCTGCTGGTCGCGCTCGCGTTCGGCCCGTTCTGCGCGCTCCTCCAGGCCTTCGAGATAGTGCCTGCGCGTCCTGGCGTACAGGCCGGTCAGCCAGATCGTCACCACGAGGATCGAGCCGGTGGAGAACATGCCGAACGTGGGCGCCATCCAGTCGACCAGCAGCAGCAGCACCCCCAACTCGGCCACGAGCAGCGCCGCCAGCGCCCATTGCCACGTGCACCGGTAGGCCACGCCCCAGAGGGCGATCAGCACCGCCACGTTGGCGGGCACCGGGCCGAGGTCCGCCAGCCACTGGCCGAAGCTGACGAGGGCGACGACGGCGAAGGACAGGCGTGGCCTGTCGCGCCACGCGAGCGGCACGAGCAGTGCCACGGAGACGCCCACGTACCAGATCACGCCGGGGTCGACGCCGCCGTCCGGGGTGTCGCGGTTCGCGTACAGTATCGACGTCAGCAGGCACAGCGCGGCGAGCGGCGCCACCCGCAGGACGGCGGCCACCTTCTCGTGGCGCCTCGACCACGCCTGTACGCTCCCGAACACATCCTCACGATAATTACCTATAGTTGGGTCCTGGTCAGCCTGAAGGGTGAAGTGCGAGTACGACCCAGGTCTGACGTCACAGGCGCTTACGCTCGGCTTACGCGCGACCGGGCATCATGGGTGATCGGGAGCGCCCCTTGTGGGTGAGTAAAGGGAGATCGTGTGAATCATGATCATGATGCCCGGGTCGCGCGGCGGTGAGGAAACGCCGCGCGACCCAGTAGGCACGCCCCGCTCCTAACGGCGGACGTGCAGGCTGACCACGGTGCTCATCTCGTCGTCACGGATCTCGCGCCGGATGCGCCCCACGATGTCCTGGTCGAGTTTGCCCACCACCGCGCCCATGTCCGTCTCCGACGGGCAGGTCACGCTGAGCCGCAGGCCGTCGTCACCGACCCGCACCCTCGCCTTCCCCAGGCCCTCCACGTTCTTCAGCCCGACGAACAACATGGCGGTGCCCGTGCCGTTGGGCGTGCCGCGCCGGCCCCAGCCCAGGCAGAGCAGCAGCCAGCGCAGCGAGACCAGCGACAGGAGGACCAGGGCGAAGGCCAGCAGCCACAGGCTCCACGGCTCCTCCGCGAGCGTCCGGTGCAACTGCGCCGGCACCACCCTGCCCTTGGCGGGCAGGCCGGACAGGCGGCCCTCGCCGCGCAACCACGCGTACGTCCCCAGCCCCGCCAGCACGGTGCCCACGACGGCCAGCCCGATCCGGTTGCCGGCGTACTGCCGCATCACAGCGCCTTCCTGCGCAGCCGGACGACGACCTCGCCCGTGCCCAGCGTGCCCACACCCGCCAGCCGGTCGCCCACCGCGGTGCCGACCTGCCTGAGCATTGCGCCGGTGCTCTCCGCGTCCGTCACGACGGTGACCTCGATGGTGCGCAGGCGCAGGCGTACCCGGGCCTTTTCCACGCCGGCCACCTGCTGGGCCGCGGCGGCCAGCGTACGGCGCAGGCCCGAGCGGGTGATGCCGATGACGATCAGCGGGTCCGACGTCTCCACCGCGACCAGCCTGGACCTGCCCGGCACGACGGCCAGCAGCACCATCAGCACGCCGATGCCCGCCACGACGAGGGCGGCGGTGGACACCTTCGGCCACGCGGTTCTGCCCGCCAGCTCGACCACCTCGTTCACCGGCACCCAGCCGAGCGGCGTGCCGAGCAGCCCCGACACCAGCTCCGCCGCGGTCAGGCCCATCACGGTGGTCAGCACGATCGCCACGACGGCCCCCGGAACGGTCCGTGCCGGTCTGAGCGCCTTGTTCGCCCTGCGCAGTCCGGTGAGCCGTGGGGTGGCGGCGGCGCCGGGCAGTATCTGCTGAAGCGTGGTCATCACAGGGACACACGTACAGGGGGGCCGCATGCCCTGTACCGCACCCTCGCCGCCGATTTGCCCGATCATTACGGGGAGCAGGGCTCGCCGGGGTAAGCCCGGTCGCGGCTGTCACCATCCGTGCCGGTGCGGGCGGATGTGCCGGGTCCGCGCGCCCGGCCCCTGGGTTCGTCGCCGACCAGCCGTTACGCTGCTGGTATGGATGCCCGCCAGCGCTATGATCGCGCCACCGCGGCGATCGAGCCTCCGTTCGCGATCCTCGACCTGGCGGCCATGCGGGCCAACGCGGCCGAGCTCGTACGCCGGGCGGCGGGCAAGCCGATCCGGGTGGCGAGCAAGTCGGTGCGCAGCCGGCCGCTGCTCGAACGCATCCTGGCGATGGACGGCTTCGCGGGTGTCATGGCGTTCACGCTGCCCGAGGCGCTGTGGCTGGCCGGGCACGGCTTCGACGACGTCCTGGTCGCCTATCCGACGGCCGACCGCCACGCGCTCGCCGCGTTGGCCGGTGACGCGGTCGCGGCTGGCCGCGTCACCGTGACCGTCGACTCGCTCGCACATCTCGACTTCATCGAGGCAGCCGTGGCGGGGGCGCGCCGGCGGGCCGAGCTGCGGATCTGCATCGACATCGACGCTGGATATGTCGCGTTCGGTGGGAAATTTCGGGCGGGAGCTCTCCGTTCCCCGATCCGCGAGCCCGAGGACGCCGCCGACCTCGCCGCCGCTGTCGCCAAACGCCCCGGGCTGCGCCTGACCGGACTGCTGGCGTACGAGGCCCAGATCGCCGGAGTCGGCGACGACCCTCCCGGCAACGCCCTCCTCGCCCGCGCCATCAGGCTCATGCAGGCCCGCTCCGCCCGCGAGCTCATCGTCCGGCGCGGCCGCGTCGTGAACGCCGTCCGCCGGGTCACCGACCTCGAGTTCGTCAACGGCGGCGGCACCGGCTGTGTCGAGCGCACCGTACGCGAGAAGGCCGTCACGGAGGTGGCGGCCGGATCGGGCCTCTTCCATCCGAGGTTGTTCGACTTCTACCGCGGTTTCACCGGCCGTCCGGCCGCGCTCTTCGCCCTGCCGGTCGTACGCCGCCCGGCCCCGGACATCGCGACCGTGCTCGGGGGCGGCTATCCGGCCTCGGGCGAGCCCGGCAGCAGCCGGCTGCCGCAGCCGTACCTGCCGGCCGGGCTGCGCTACTCACCGGACGAGGGCGCGGGCGAGGTGCAGACGCCGCTGCTCGGCCAGGCCGCCGAGGACCTGCGGATCGGCGACCGCGTGTGGTTCAGGCACGCCAAGGCGGGCGAGCTGTGCGAGCGCTTCGACACGCTCCACCTCGTGGACGGCGACACCCTGGCCGGGTCGGCGCCGACGTACAGAGGCGAGGGCAAGACCTTCCTGTGATCACCGCAGGAGGCGGCGCGCGCCGGCCTCAGCCGCGCCTGCGGCGGCGCCAGAGCACGATGGCCGCCCCGACGATCAGCACCGCCCCGACCCCGATCAGGACGGGACCCAGGTCGGGCCGCTCGTCCTCCCACAACCGCTCGGGGTCGTCGTCGTAGGCGACCGGCCGCGGCGCCACCCCGAGCGCGTCGCCCACGGACGCCACGAACTGGCCGGCCCTGCCCTTGACGTCGGTCACCGTGCGCTCGGCGACCCGCTTGGGGCTCACCCGGTCGGCAATGGCGTCGACCGTCTGCGCCAACTCGGCGCGTGTCCGCGCGATCCGCCGCTCCAGTTCGTCGGGATCGGTGTCAGCCATGGCGTCTCCTCTCGACCGTACGTGTGGCCGCGCCCGCTTCGTGTGCCGTGCGGGCTCCGTCCGTAGTGGTCGTGATCAGTCTGTCAGGTCGGCGGGCCGTACGGCACGGCGGCCGGGCCGGTAGCTTCGCGGGAAGCCGGTAGGTTTGCGGCAAGCACTGAGGAGGGCCCATGACAGAGACCAAGCTCGCGCCAGGCGACGCCGCGCCCGAGTTCACGCTGCCCGCCGCCGACGGAACCACCGTTTCCCTCGGTGACCACCGCGGCAAGCGGGTGATCCTCTATTTCTACCCCGCCGCGATGACACCCGGCTGCACCAAGCAGGCCTGCGATTTCCGTGACAACCTCAGCCAGTTGACCGCCGAAGGTTTCGTGGTCCTCGGCGTGTCGAAGGACAAACCGGAAAAGCTGGCCAAGTTTGTCGAGCGTGACGCCCTGACGTTCCCGCTGCTGTCCGACCCCGACCTCGTGGTCCACAAGGCGTACGCCGCCTACGGTCCGAAGAAGTCCTACGGCAGGGAGATCGTGGGGGTCATCCGCTCGACGTTCGTCATCGACGGTGACGGCAAGGTCGAGCAGGCCCTCTACAACGTGAAGGCGACCGGGCACGTGGCCTCGCTGAAGAAGAAGCTGGGCCTGGCCTGAGCCGGTCGGCGGGCCCCGGTGAAAAAGGCCGTGCCCTTCTGAGCCGGGGTCATCAGCGGATGCGCCTCGCCGCCACCCAGAGCGCTAAACTGTCACGAGCCCGCTTTCGGCGGGGACTGCGCGGGCGTGGCGAAATGGCATACGCGGCAGGTTTAGGTCTTGTTGGTGGTGACACCGTGGGGGTTCGAATCCCCCCGCCCGCACAATTCGAGCGCCCGGCCTTTGGAATAGGCCGGGCATTTTCCTGACGCGAGTCAGCACCACGTCAGCACTCGATCACGTTGACGGCCAGGCCGCCGCGTGAGGTCTCCTTGTACTTGTCGAGCATGTCGCGGCCGGTGTCGCGCATGGTCTTGATCGCCTTGTCCAGCGCCACGAAATGGCGGCCGTCGCCGCGCAGGGCGATCCTGGCCGCGGTGATGGCCTTGTTCGAGGCGACCGCGTTCCGCTCGATGCACGGGATCTGCACGAGCCCGCCGATCGGGTCGCAGGTCAGCCCCAGGTTGTGCTCGATGCCGATCTCGGCGGCGTTCTCGACCTGCTCCGGCGTGCCGCCGAGCGCCTCCGTGAGGCCCGCCGAGGCCATGGAGCAGGCGGAGCCGACCTCGCCCTGACAGCCCACCTCGGCGCCCGAGATCGAGGCGTTCTCCTTGAACAGCACGCCGATCGCGCCGGCCGTGAGCAGGAAACGCACCACGCCGTCCTCGTCCGCGTGGGGGACGAAGCGGGTGTAGTACGTCAGGACCGCCGGGATGATGCCGGCGGCGCCGTTGGTGGGGGCGGTGACGATGCGGCCGCCCGCGGCGTTCTCCTCGTTGACCGCCAGCGCGAACAACGTCACCCAGTCCATGGCCTGCAGCGGGTCCTTCTCGGCCGGCTCCGACTGCAGGCGGCGGTGCAACTGGTTGGCGCGGCGCTTGACCTTGAGCCCGCCGGGCAGGACGCCCTCCTTGGAGATGCCGCGGCGCACGCACTCCGACATGACCTGCCACAGGCGCAGCAGTTCGGCGCGGACCTCCTCCTCGGTGCGCCCGAACGCCTTCTCGTTCTCCAGCATGATCGCGGACATGGACAGGCCGGTGTTCGTGCAGTGTTTGAGCAGTTCCTCGCCGGTCGTGAAGGGATAGGGCACGACGGTGTCGTCCGGCTTGATGCGGTCGGCGCCGGTGGCCTTCTCGTCCACGACGAAGCCGCCGCCGACCGAGAAGTAGACCTTCTCCCTGAGCCGCTCGCCCGCCGCGTCGTAGGCGGTGAAGCGCATGCCGTTCGGGTGCTCGGGCAGCGTGATCTTGCGTTCGAAGACGAGGTCCTGGCCGACGACGAAGGGGATCTCGTGGCTGCCGTACAGCCGGACGGTGCCCGACTCGCGCATCTCGGCCAGGCGGCCGTCGATGGTGTCGACGTCGACCAGCTCGGGCTTCTCCCCGGACAGGCCGAGCAGGACCGCCTTGTCGCTGCCGTGGCCCTTGCCGGTCAGGCCGAGCGAGCCGTAGAGGATGGCCTCGACGCGGGCCACGCGCGCCAGCAGGCCGTCCTGGTGCAGCCCGCGGGCGAACTTGTGTGCGGCGGCCATCGGGCCTCCCGTGTGGGAGCTCGACGGGCCGATACCGATCTTGAAGAGGTCGAAGACGCTGATCGCCATTGATGATGCGCCCTTCATGAGTGCCGGGGCCCGGCCGCGGGCCCCGGCGTCAGCCGATGAGACCTGGCAGGGTCAGGACTCGCCCGAGGTGAGCGCGGCGTACTCCTCGGCGGACAGCAGCTCGTCAGGGTCGCCCTCCATGCGCACCCGGAACATCCAGCCCTCGCCGTACGGGTCGCTGTTGGCCAGGCTCGGGTCGTCCACGAGGGCCTGGTTGACCTCGACGATCTCGCCGCCGACGGGTGTGTAGATCTCGCTGACCGACTTGGTCGACTCGACCTCGCCGACGGAGTCGCCCGGCTCCGAGATCGAACCGACCTCCGGGAGCTGCACGAAGACGACGTCACCAAGGGCGTCGGCGGCGTAGGCCGTGATGCCGACGGTCACGGTCAGGCCGTCCTCGACCCCGGAAACCCACTCGTGTTCCTTGGTGTAGCTCAGGTCGTCAGGGATGTTGCTCACTTGTTCCTCCTGTAAAAGGGCAGCTCGACCAGGTCCATGGGTTCATGGCTGCCCCGGATGTCCACAGCCAGGCCTGAGTCGGCTCCGGTGTCCACGTAGGCCAGCGCGATGGGCTTGCCCAGGGTCTGGGAGGGCGCACCGCTGGTGACCTCGCCGACGACGGCGCCGTCCTTGGTGACCGGGTAGCCGTGGCGCGGCACCCGGCGGCCCCGGGCGACCAGACCGACGAGCCGGCGCCGCGGCGGGTCGTCCTTGACCGCCTCCAGCGCCGACCGGCCGACGAAGTCTCCCGGCTTGTCGAATTTCACCACCCTGCCCAGCCCCGCGTCGAACGGAGTCAGCTCGGCGCTCAGTTCGTTGCCGTACAGCGGCATGCCCGCTTCGAGCCGGAGCGTGTCGCGGCTGGACAGGCCGGCGGGCTTGAGCCCGTACGGCTCGCCCGCGGCCATGAGCGCGTGCCAGAGCGGCACCGCGTCCTGAACGGCCACGAACAGCTCGAAGCCGTCCTCGCCGGTGTAGCCGGTACGGGCGACGAGCGCCTGACGCCCGTCGACCTGTCCAGGCAGGCCCGCGTAGTACTTGAGCCCGGTCAGGTCGGCGTCGGTGAGTGTGGCGAGGATCTCCTGGGAACGGGGTCCCTGGACGGCGATCAGCGCGTACTGCTGGGAACGGTCGTCGACCACGGCGTCGAACGCCTTGCAACGGCTCTCCAGCTCGTCCGCGACCTTCTCGGCGTTCGAGGCGTTCGCGACGACCATGAACTCCTCGTCGGCGAGCCGGTAGACGATGAGGTCGTCCAGCACCCCGCCCCGCTCGTTGACGATCATGGTGTAGCGGGCGCGTCCCGGCGTCACGGCCGACAGGTTGCCGATCAGCGCGTAGTCCAGCGCCTGTGCGGCCTGCGGCCCGGTCACGAAGATCTCGCCCATGTGCGAGAGGTCGAACAGTCCGGCGGCCTCGCGGACGGCCCTGTGCTCCGCGGACTCGCTTCCGTACCGGAGCGGCATGAGCCACCCCGCGAAGTCGGTCAGCGTCGCGCCGAGGCTTTCGTGCACGTCTCGTAGCGGAGTAGGTCGGGACATTTATCGCACCTCAGGACAGGATTGGATGCCAGCATCCTCCCCCTCTGTCATCGATGCCTGAGAGCTTCGCCCGAGTTTTGCCGGACTTTCACCTTCGGCGAGACCCTGTGGGCCTGCTTTCCAGAGGTCACCTTCCGAGGAGACGGGCTCCCGGTCAGCCGTGCGGTCCTTTGCCTTGAGAGGTTCGCGGGGAGGGCTTGCTCCTTCAGGGACCCTGACCGGCTGTCAGGGTGCTCTCCCGCACGGTTTGCTGGTGTGTCCAGCCAGCCTAGTAGTGATTTGGGGGTCTTGTCGCGTTCGCCCCTCAGCAGGCCGCGACCAGGGCTTCGAAGAGAGCGTGGTCCTCGGCCGCCTCCGGATGCCACTGCGCCGCCACGGTGAACGGCCCCGAGTCCAGCTCCACGCCCTCGACGGTGCCGTCGGCGGCCGTCGCGGTCACGGTGAGGCCCGGGGCCAGGCGGTCGACGGCCTGGTGGTGGTAGTGCGGCACCGTCACGGGCGCCGTGCCCAGCGCCTTGGCCAGGCGGGTGCCGGGGACGGTGGTGATGGGCAGGTGACCGAAACGGCCGGGCGCGGGGGAGTGCTCCGTGTGGCCCACCACGTCGGGCAGGTGCTGGTGGAGGCTGCCGCCGAGGGCGACGTTGAGCACCTGGAGGCCCCGGCAGATGCCGAGGAAGGGCAGCTCGGCGTCGAGGGCCGCGGTCAGCAGGGCGAACTCGGCCTGGTCACGAAATCTGCGGATATAGCCGGTACGTTCCTCCGGCGTCTCCCCGTACCTCGCCGGATCGATGTCGCCGCCCCCGGCCAGCACCAGCCCGTCCAGCCGGCCCACCACCTGCGCGGCCTCCCCGGCGGGCGGCAGCACGACCGGCTGCCCGCCCGCCCGGACGACCTGCTCCACGTACATGTACGGCAGCAGCGCGACCGGCACGTTCTCCCAGACCGTGAACGTCGCCGGCTCCACGTAACAGGTGACCCCGATGACGGGACGTCGCACGATGAACCCTCCTAGAGCGGCGTGACGTAGGCGCCGGAGATGCCGCCGTCCACCAGGAACTCGCTGCCCGTGATGAACGAGGCGTCGTCGCTGGCCAGGAACGCCACCGCGGCCGCGATCTCCGACGCCTCCGCGAAGCGCCCGAGCGGGACGTGCACCAGCCGCCGCTGCGCCCGTTCCGGGTCCTTCGCGAACAGCTCCCGCAGCAGCGGCGTGTTCACCGGGCCGGGGCACAGCGCGTTCACCCGGATGCCCTCCCTGGCGAACTGCACGCCCAGCTCGCGCGACATCGCCAGCACCCCGCCCTTGGAGGCCGTGTAGGAGATCTGCGAGGTCGCCGAGCCCATGACCGCCACGAACGACGCGGTGTTGATGATCGAGCCCTTGCCCTGGCGCCGCATGTAGGGGATGGCGTGCTTGCAGCACAGGTAGACGCTGGTCAGGTTCACGTCCTGGACGCGGCGCCAGGCGTCGATGCCGGTATCCAGGATCGAGTCGTCGTCGGGCGGCGAGATGCCGGCGTTGTTGAAGGCGATGTCCACGCTGCCGTAGGTGTCGAACGTCGTACGGAACATCCGGACGACGTCGTCCTCGTCGGCCACGTCGGCCCGTACGAACAGGCCGCCGACCTCGTTCGCGGCCTTGACGCCCGCCTCCTCGTCCAGGTCGGCGCAGACCACCTTCGCGCCCTCGTCGGCGAACCTGCGCGCGGTGGCCAGCCCGATGCCGCCGCCTGCGCCCGTGACCACCGCCACCCGGTCCTGCAACCGCTTCATGTGCACGTCGCTTTCTACCTCACTCCCAGGAGATGAAGACGTTCTTGGTCTCCGTGAACGCCGCCAGGGCGTCCGGCCCGAGCTCGCGGCCCAGCCCCGACTGCTTGAAACCGCCGAACGGGGTCCAGTGGCGGACCGCCGCGTTGGAGTTCACCGACAACGCGCCCGCCTCGACCGCCCTGGACACGCGGAGCGCGCGCCCGACGTCGCGGGTCCAGATGGAGCCGCTCAGCCCGTACGGGGTGTCGTTGGCGATGCGTACGGCGTCCGCCTCGTCCTCGAAGGGCGCCACCGACACGACCGGCCCGAAGATCTCCTCGGTGAACGCCCGGTCGGTGACGTCCGGGGTGAGCACGGTCGGCGGGAACCAGTAACCCTTGCCGGCCGGGCAGGACCCCTGGAGGTAGGGGGTGCCCTGGACGAAGCCGCGTACGCGGTCGAGCTGCTCGGCGCTGATCAGCGGGCCCATCTCGGTGCGCTCGTCGAGGGGGTCGCCGACGACGACGCCGCGTACGGCCTCGGTGAGGCGCTCCATGAAGGCGTCGTACACGTTTGCCTGGACGAGCAGCCGGGACCTGGCGCAGCAGTCCTGCCCCGCGTTGTCGAACACGGCGTAAGGGGCGGCTTGCGCTGCTTTGTCGAGATCGGCATCCGAAAAGACGATATTTGCGGATTTGCCGCCTAGCTCCAGCGTGACCCGCTTGACCTGGGCCGCCGCCTTGGCCGCGATCTCCTTGCCCACCTCCGTCGAACCGGTGAACACGATCTTGGCCACGCCGGGATGCTCCACCAGCCGGGCGCCCGCGACCTCTCCCGCTCCGGGCAGCACCTGGAGCACCCCCTCGGGGAGGCCCGCCGCCAGGGCCAGCTCGGCCAGCCTCAGCGCGGTCAGCGGGGTCCACTCGGCCGGCTTGACGATCACCGTGTTACCGGCCGCCAGCGCGGGGGCCACCCCCCACGACATGATCAACATCGGGAAGTTCCACGGCACGATGACGCCCACCACGCCCAGCGGCTCCTGGAAGGTGACGTCCACGCCGCCGGGCACCGGGATCTGCTTGCCGTGGTCGCGCTCGGGCGCCCCGGCGTAGAAGTGCAGCACGTCGCGTACGGCGCCCGCCTCCCAGCGGGCGTTGGCGATCGGATGCCCGGCGTTGGCCAGCTCCAGCCGCGCCAGTTCCTCGCCGTGCTCGTCCACCAGGTCGGCGAACCTCCTCAGCAGCCGCGCCCGGTCGCCCGGAGCGACCTGCCGCCAGGCGGCGTACGCCGTCCTGGCACGCTCCACCGCCCGGTCCACCTCGGCCGCGTCGGCGAGTTCGACGTCGGCGACGACGTCCTCCGTCGCCGGATTGACGATCTTCATCGGTCACCCGTCACATTCGCTCGAAACCACGGAACATCTCCCAGTCCGTCACCGCCGCGTCGAACGCCGCCAGCTCCACGCGCGCGTTGTTCGCGTAGTGCTCGACGACGTCCTCGCCGAACGCCTCGCGCGCCAGCTTCGACCCCTCGAACAGGGGCAGCGCGTCACGCAGCGTGTGCGGCACGGTCTCCGCGCCCGAGTCGTAGGCGTTGCCCTCGAACGCGTCCTCCAGCGGGAGCTCGTTGTCGATGCCGTGCAGCCCGGCCGCCACCAGCCCCGCCACCGCGAGGTAGGGGTTGACGTCGCCGCCCGGCACCCGGTTCTCGATCCGCAGCGACGGCCCGTGGCCGACGAGCCTGAGCGCGCAGGTGCGGTTGTCGACGCCCCACTTGATCGCCGTGGGGGCGAAGCTGCCCGGCATGAAACGTTTGTAGGAGTTGATGTTGGGGGCGTACAGAAGGGTGAGCTCGCGCAGGCAGGCCTGCTGGCCGGCAATGAACCGGGCGCCGAGCTCCGAGAGCCCGTACGGACCCGGCCCGGCCATCACGGGGTCGCCGTCGGGGCTCCTGAGCGAGATGTGGACGTGGCAGGAGTTGCCCTCACGCTCGTTCGGCTTGGCCATGAAGGTGATCGACTTGCCCTCCTGGGCGGCGATCTCCTTGGCGCCGTTCTTGTAGATGGCGTGGTTGTCGCAGGTCCGCAGCGCCTCGGCGTAGCGGAAGGCGATCTCGTGCTGGCCCAGGTTGCACTCGCCCTTGGCGGACTCGACGTAGAGCCCCGCGCCCTCCATGTCGCGCCTGATCCGCCGCAGGAGGGGCTCGATGCGGGCGGTGCCCAGCAGCGAGTAGTCGACGTTGTAGAGGTTGGCGGGCGACATGTCGCGGTAGCCGCGCTGCCACGCCTGCTCGTAGGTGTCCTCGTAGACGCAGAACTCCAGCTCGGTGCCGACGTACGCGGCCAGCCCCCGCTCCGCGAGCCGGGCGAGCTGCCTGCGCAGGATCTGGCGCGGGGAGGGCGGCACGTCGCCGCCGTCCTCCCAGGTCAGGTCGGCCATCAGCAGGGCGGTGCCCTCCTGCCAGGGCACCCGGCGCAACGTCGTCAGGTCGGGTTTCATCACGAAGTCGCCGTAGCCGCGCTCCCAGGACGACATCGCGTAGCCGCCCACGGTGTTCATGTCCACGTCGACCGCGAGCAGGTAGTTGCAGCCCTCGGAGCCGTGGTCGAGCACTTCGTCGAGGAAATACCGGGCGGACAGCCTCTTGCCCTGCAATCTGCCCTGCATGTCGGCGATCGCGAGGAGCACGGTGTCGATCCGCCCGGACGCCACCTCGTCGCGCAGCTCGCCGACGGAAAGGTATCCGGTGTTCGCTCCATCGCTCACGCTACGCCGCTCCCATCTGCGCTGACACGCTTCCCTGCTGATTGGGCTAGTCTTAGACCATTGATGTGTATGGCGGGATCGCTTGTCAAGACCTGAGGACACCTTGGACGAGTCGGCGCGTTTGATGACGGTGCTGCGCCCGGTCAGGGCCGGCAACGCCTTCGAGGAGACCGTGGAGCGCCTGCTCCAGGCCATCAAACTCGGCCTGGTCGCGCCGGGCGAGAAGCTTCCTCCCGAGCGCGAGCTGGCCGTCACACTCGGCATCAGCAGGGTGACCCTGCGCGAGGCCATCCGCGCGTTGTCCGACGCGGGCTACCTTGACGTGCGCCGGGGCCGTTACGGCGGCGCTTTCGTCACGTACGCGCCGCCCGAGCCGGACGCCGGCCACCTGCGCGAGGCCGTCAACGAGATGGGCATGGCCGACCTGTCCGACGCCCTCACGTTCCGCCTGGCGGTGGAGTGCGGCGCCGCCCAGGTGCTGGCGATGTCCCGGCCCGCGCGGGAGCAGCGGGCGGTACTCGTGCGCAGGCTCACCGACGTGAACGAGGCCGGCCTGGAGGACTACCGCCGGCTCGACACCGCCTTCCACCTGTCGATCGCGGAGCTGACGGGCTCGCCGCTGCTCGCCACGACCTGCGCGGACGCCCGCTCGCGGGTCAGTGACCTGCTCAACGCCATCCCCATGCTCCAGGTCAACCTCGACCACGCCGCCGTGCAGCACCAGGCCATCGTGGACGCCATCCTGGCGGGCGACCCCGACGCGGCCCGTCAGGCGGTGGCCGAGCATCTGGAGGGCACAGCGGCCCTCCTGCGCGCGTTCCTGGCCTGAGGTCCGCCGGTTGCGCGCATAAAGGGCTCATCGGCTCGTAGCATCGGTTCCAGCATCATGGGGAACTGGTTTCAGCACACCATCATCGCCACAGGACGGCTGCCGCTGTTCTGCTACTTCGTCGCGCTCATCGTCGCCTTCATCGCCACGCGCATCAACGTCCGCCTGATCAGGGCGAAGATCGGCTGGTTCCGCAACGTCAGCGTGGGCGAGATGCACATCCACCATGTCGTGTTCGGCGTCGTGCTGATGATGGTCGGCGGGGTCGCCGGGCTCATCGTCTCGCCCGGCTCGCAGGTGGGCACGGCCGCCGCCGCGTGCGTGTTCGGCATCGGGTCGGCGCTCGTGCTGGACGAGTTCGCGCTGATCCTGCACCTGCACGACGTCTACTGGGAGGAGGAGGGGCGCACCTCGGTCGACGCCGTCTTCATCGCGGTCGCCGTCACCGGCCTGCTCCTCATGGGGCTGCGCCCGCTCACCTGGGACTACGGCACCCCCGTCAACCCCGCCGTGCTCATCATCGCCAACCTGGCGCTGGCCGTCGTCACCCTGCTCAAGGGCAAGATCTGGACGGGGATGGCGGGGCTGTTCGTCCCGCCCATGCTGCTGGTCGGCGCGATCCGCCTGGCGCGGCCCGGCTCGCCCTGGGCCCACTGGTTCTTCACCGGGAAGTCGCCGCGCAAGATGGCCAAGGCGATCCACCGCGAGGAACGGTGGCGGCGGCCGGTGATCCGGGTCAAGATCGCCTTCCAGGAGTTCCTTTCGGGGCGGCATGATCTGCCGTCCACGCGCCGCCAGCGCCGGCACACGTGAGCCCGGTGCGTCTCGCCCCCTTCCACGAACGGCTGCTGCACGCGGTGCTGCCCGTCTTCGACCGGTACGGCCTGGTGCTCGCGGGCGGCCATGCGATGAGGGCGCACAGGTTCACCGACCGCCCGAACGCCGACCTCGACCTGGCCACGACCGCCGAGGTGCCCCCGGTGGCCGAAGGCGTGCGCGCGGCCTTCCGCGCGGCCGGGCTGCGGGCGTCCGTCATCGAGGTCACGCCGCGTACGGGGCGGTTGACGGTCGAGGACGCCGGCGAGAGCTGCCCGGTCGACCTGATGCGTGAGGTGTTCCGGCGCCCGCCGGTCCGGTGCGGGATCGTGCCGGTGCCGAGTGTGGAGGACACGATCGGGCTCACCATGAGGGCCCTGCACGACCGGGGCCACGCGCGCGACATCATCGACGTCGCCTCGGTGGCGCACCTCTACGCCTTCCGCGAGCTGGAAGGTCTGGGCAGGGCCCACGACGACGGGTTCGAGCCGTACGAGCTGGCTTCGCGGCTGGAGTGCGCCGAGTTCATCGGGGACGACGAGTTCCTGGCCCATGGGGTGGATCCGCGGCGGATCGCCGAGATCCGGGGGTTCGCGCGCGCGTGGGTGGAGGACATCAAGCTGCGGCGGGTCGATGACGGTGACGCCGACCTTGACGATCCCGATCTGCCGGACATCGACTGACCCTTCGGCTGGAGGGCCGATCACCGGGGCACGACCGGCCGGCGCGGCGGCATGTCCTCTCCTCCTCAAGAAGGAGAAGTCAACCAAAGTTGACATACTCAGGTCGTCAATTTAGGTTGACCCTGACGGAGTGGTGCCGATCGAGGGCTCCCGTTCGTTGGCGAAAAGTCGAGAAATGTCGTGAAAGGGGATGCGGTGATCAAGGAGTTGCTCGCCTACGTACGCCCGCACAGGAAGATCCTGTTCGTGGGCGGCCTGCTGGGGCTGATCGGCTCGGTCGCGGGCCTGGCGATGCCGTTGCTGGCCAAGTACGTCGTCGACGCCTTCGGAGAGAACACCTCGATGGCCGGCCCGCTGTTAGGGCTCACCGTCGCGGTGCTGGTGGGCGCGGTGGTGTCGGCCGGAGGCAGTTACCTGATGGAACGCACGGGCGAGGGCATCGTGCTCGGCGCCAGGCGCGGCCTCGTGGACCGGATGTTGCGGCTCAAGGTCGCCGACGTCGACCGGCTCAAGCCCGGCGACCTGATGTCGCGGGTGACCAGCGACACGACGCTGCTGCGCGCCGTGCTGACCAACGGCATCGTCGAGTCGGTGAGCTCGGCGTTCATGCTGGTCGGGGCCGTCGTCATGATGGCGGCCATGGAC
This sequence comes from Nonomuraea mesophila, assembly GCF_004352805.1. Lineage (NCBI taxonomy): Bacteria > Bacillati > Actinomycetota > Actinomycetes > Streptosporangiales > Streptosporangiaceae > Nonomuraea > Nonomuraea mesophila. The sequence goes on along the minus strand of NZ_SMLD01000013.1, from coordinate 37,127 downwards.
GGCGTGCTGCTGCTGATCACGCTGCTCGTGGTCGTGGTGATCGGCGGGCTGGTCGCGTTGATCATGCCGAGGATCCAGCGGGCCCAGTCGCACGCCCAGGAGGCCGTGGGCGAGATGGGGGCCGTGCTGGACCGGGCGCTGCAGGCGTACCGGACCGTGAAGGCGAGCGGCGCAGAGGAGCGCGAGATCGCCGAGGTCGGCGAGGCGGCGGTGCGCGCCCGCGACAGGGGGCTGCAGGTCGCCGGATGGACCTCGCTCGCGGGCGTGGCGACGTGGATGGCGGTGCAGATCGCGTTCCTGTGCGTGCTGGGCGTCGGCGGCTCGCGGGTGGCCTCCGGCACGCTGGAGGTGTCGTCGCTGATCGCGTTCCTGCTCTACCTGTTCTACCTCGTGCCGCCGATCGGGCAGCTCGTCCAGGGCGGTGTGCAGCTCCAGCAGGGGCTCGCCGCGCTCAAGCGGATCAAGGAGATCGAGGAGCTGCCGGCGGAGCCGGCCGAGCCGGTCCGCCGCGCGCAGGGCGGTGTGGAGCCGGTCGGGGTGACGTTCGAGGACGTGGTCTTCCGCTACGGCGACGACCGGCCGATCGTGCACGACGGCGTCACCTTCGAGGTGCCGCCCGGCGGCCTGACCGCGCTGGTGGGGCCGTCGGGAGCGGGAAAGTCGACGGTGTTCGCCCTGCTCGAACGCTTCTACGACCACCAGGGCGGGACGATCAGGATCGGCGGGCGCGACATCCGCGACTGGCCGCTCGGGGAGCTGCGCGCCGCGCTCGGCTACGTCGAGCAGGACGCCCCCGTACTGGCGGGCACGCTGCGGGAGAACCTGATGTTCGCCGCCAGGGACGCCACCGACGAGGAGCTGCGCCGCGCGATCGCCCGCACCCGGCTCGACGACCTGGTGGCCAGGCTGCCCGAAGGGCTGGAGACGGCGGTCGGGCACCGCGGCGTGCTGCTGTCGGGCGGCGAGCGGCAGCGCGTCGCCATCGCCAGGGCGCTGCTGCGCAAACCCAGGCTGCTGCTGCTCGACGAGGCCACCTCCCAGCTCGACGCGGTCAACGAGCTGCGGCTGCGCGAGGTCATCGCCGAGGTGGCCGCGGAGACCACGGTGCTGGTCATCGCGCACCGCCTGTCCACGGTGACGGGCGCCGACCGGATCGTGGTCATGGAGAGCGGGGGCGTGCGCGCGGTCGGCACGCACGACGAGCTGGTCGGCCTGGACGAGCTCTATCGGGAGCTGGCCGCCACCCAGTTTCTGGTGAGTTGAGCGATGTAGTGTGCGGGTGACATAGATGAATGCTCTCATTCAGGAGGGTCACCATGAGCCGCAGCGTGCGCGCGCCCCGAGGCACGACGATCACCGCCAAGGGGTGGCCGCAGGAGGCGGCGCTCCGCATGCTCCAGAACAATCTGGACCCGGAGGTCGCCGAGCACCCCGAGCAGCTGGTCGTCTACGGCGGCTCGGGCCGTGCCGCGCGCGACTGGCCGTCGTTCGACGCGCTGGTCAGGACGCTGACGACGCTCGAAGGCGACGAGACCCTGCTGGTGCAGTCGGGGCGCCCCGTGGGCGTGTTCCGCACCCACGAGTGGGCGCCCCGCGTGCTCATCGCCAACTCCAACCTCGTGCCCGACTGGGCGAACTGGGAGGAGTTCCGGCGGCTGGAGGCGGCCGGGCTCACCATGTACGGGCAGATGACCGCCGGCTCGTGGATCTACATCGGCACGCAGGGCATCCTGCAGGGCACGTACGAGACGTTCGCGGCGGTCGCCGACAAGCGCTTCGGCGGCTCGCTGGCCGGGACGATCACGCTGACGGCCGGGCTCGGGGGGATGGGCGGCGCCCAGCCGCTCGCCGTCACCATGAACGGCGGCGTGGCCATCTGCGTCGACTGCGACCCGCGCTCGGTCACCCGCCGCATCGAGCACCGCTACCTCGACGTGGCCGCGGAGTCGCTGGACGAGGCGCTGCGGCTGGCCTACGAGGCGCGCGACGCCCGCAGGCCGCTGTCGATCGGGGTGGTGGCCAACGCCGCGGAGGCGGTGCCCGGCCTGCTGGCGCGCGGCGCGGAGATCGACATCGTCACGGACCAGACCTCGGCCCACGACCCGCTGATGTACCTGCCGGAGGGGGTCGCCTTCGAGGACATGGCGGCCGAGCGTGACAAGGACCCGGCCGGGTTCACCGAGCGGGCGCGGGCCTCGATGGCCCGGCACGTCACGGCCATGGTGGGCTTCAAGGACGCCGGCGCGGAGGTGTTCGACTACGGCAACTCCATCCGCGGCGAGGCCAGGCTGGCCGGCTACGCGCGGGCGTTCGACTTCCCGGGGTTCGTGCCGGCCTACATCAGGCCGCTGTTCTGCGCGGGCAAGGGCCCGTTCCGGTGGGCGGCGCTGAGCGGCGACCCGGCCGACATCGCCGCGACCGACCGGGCGATCCTGGAGCTCTTCCCCGAGAACGAGGCGCTCGCCAGGTGGATCAGGAAGGCCGGCGAGAAGGTGCACTTCCAGGGCCTGCCCGCGCGCATCTGCTGGCTGGGATACGGCGAGCGCAACGTCGCGGGCGAGCGGTTCAACGACATGGTGGCCTCAGGCGAGCTCAAGGCGCCCGTCGTGATCGGGCGTGACCACCTCGACAGCGGGTCGGTGGCCTCCCCCTACCGCGAGACGGAGTCCATGGCCGACGGGTCCGACGCGATCGCCGACTGGCCGCTGCTCAACGCCATGCTCAACACCGCCTCGGGGGCCGCCTGGGTGTCCATCCACCACGGTGGCGGGGTCGGCATCGGGCGTTCGATCCACGCGGGCCAGGTCACGGTGGCCGACGGCACCGCGCTGGCGGCGGAGAAGCTCGACCGCGTGCTGACCAACGACCCGGGCACCGGCGTCATGCGGCACGTGGACGCCGGCTACGAGGAGGCCGCCCGGGTGGCCGCCGACCGCGGCGTCCGCGTCCCGATGCGGGAGTCCTGACCGCCCCTGTGACCAGGGTGGGGGATGAGAACGCGGGCCGGGTGACGTTGGAGGTGGCGTGGCGGACGGATATCACGATGGGCTGAGCGTGCTGCTGGACGGCCGGCGGTTGTCGCCCGTGCAGCGCAGGATCGCCCACTACCTCAGTGAGCACCTCGACGAGGCGATCTTCCTGTCCAGCGTCGAGCTGGCCGAGCGGGCCGGCGTGAGCCAGCCCTCGGTGACGAGGTTCGCGATGGTGCTGGGGTTCGCCGGATATCCGGAGCTGCGGCAGGCGCTGCGGCCGCTCGTGCTGGGCGGCGGGCCGCACGCGCCGCAGGAGAGCCTGCTGCGCGGGGCCATCGACGCCGAGATCCGCAACCTCGCGCTCGTCAGGGAGCGGCTGCCGGCCTTCCCCCTGAAGGAGCTGGGCGAGCAGCTGGCCGCCACCGAGCCGCTGCCCGTCATGGGGCTGCGGGTCTCCTGCGGGCTGGCCACCACCTTCGCCTACTACGCCCGCCGCGTCCACCCCGACGTGCGGCTGCTCACGCACGGCGGGTCGGAGCTGGCCGACGGGCTGCACGCGGCCCGCCGGGCGGGCGGCGAGTGGCTGGTGGCCGTGGTGCTGCCGAGATATCCCGTCGAAGCGCTCCAGGCGCTGGAATACGCCGGCAAGCTCGGCCTGCGGGTGGCCGCCATCACCGACAAGGCCACCTTCCCGGCGGAGGTGGTGCTGGACGCCCCCGTCGGCGACCGCCTCGTGTTCGACTCCCACGCGGCGCCGCTCGCCCTGGCGATGGCCCTGGTGGAGGCCATCGCCGACGCGGCGCCGCTGCGCACCAGGGCGCGGCTGGAGGAATATGAGCGGATGACCGACGAGACCGGTACGTTCCTAACCGGCGATCCTGCGTAGCGAGCGCATCGACCAGATCGTGGTGAGCACCGCCAGCACGATGAACATCCCGAACGCGACCGGGATCGACGAGTCGGACAGCCGGCCCGCGAACAACGAACGCCCCGCCTCGACCGCGTGATAGAGCGGGTTGACCGGGGCCAGCAGCTTCATCCAGTCGGGCGCGAACGCGATCGGCACGAACAACCCGGCCAGCAGCATGATCGGCAACATGAACAGGTTGAGCGTCTGCGACATGCCGTTCTCGTCGCGCACGGTCAGCGCCAGCCCCTGCGACAACCCCGAGGCGAACAAGCCCGTGGCCGCCATGAGCAGCAGCACCAGCACCAGCTCGGCGATCCCGATGCGCACGCCCATCGCCACCGCCACGACCAGCACCAGGATCGCCTGGCACACCAGCACGACCATGTCCTTGGCGACCCGGCCGAGCACGATGGCCGGCCGCCAGGCGGGGCTGACGGCGAAACGTTCGAGCGAGCCGTTGCGCAGGTCGGCGATCAGGCCGAACCCGGAGAACAACGACCCGAACACGGCGATCATCATCATCGCCGCCGGTGTGAACATGCGCAGCGCTTCGACGGTCGTGCCGCCCGGGGTCATGGTCTTGAGCAGCGGCGCGAACATCAGCAGATAGAGCACCGGCTGGATCATGCCGAACAGCGGCCAGACGGGATTGTTGAACGACTTCTTGAACTCGTAGCCGGTGAACAGGACGGTGTGGCGGATCATGAGTCGGCTCCAGCGTCACGAAGGGTGCGGCCGGTCTTGGCCAGGAAAACGTCGTCGAGGGTGGACCTGTCGAGCGCGATCGAGCTCAGCCCGACGCCCGCGCCCTCCAGCACCCGCAGCAGCGCGGGCAGAGTGCGCTCGCCGTCGTCGACGTAGACGCGCAGCACGTCCCCGTCGACACGGGTCTCGCGGGCCAGCGACTTGAGCGTGCCAGCGGCCTTGTCCAGGTCGTCGGCCCTGAGTGTGATCACGTCGCCGGACACCTGCCGCTTGAGCTCACCGGGGGTGCCCTCCGCCACGACCTCGCCGTGGTCGACGATCATCAGCCGGTCGCACAGCACGTCGGCCTCGTCGAGGTAGTGGGTGCTGAGCAGCACGCTCGTGCCGGCCTCGCGCAACTGCCTGATGCGCTCCCACAGGTTGGCGCGGTTCTGCGGGTCGAGGCCCGTCGTGGGCTCGTCGAGGAAGAGCAGCGGCGGGTTGTGCACCAGCCCGATGGCGATGGCCACCCGCCGCTTCTGCCCGCCGGAGAGCGTACGGCCCGGTCGGTCGGCCATCTCGGTCAGGTCGAAGCGCTCCAGCACCTCGGCGGCCGCCTGCTTCGGGTCGGCCACGTCGTGGATCCTGGCGGCCAGCACGACCTGGGCCCTGGCACTCGTGGTGTCCTCCACGCCGCCGGCCTGGCTCACGTAGCCGAGGTTGCGGCGCACGGCGGCGGGCTCCTTGAGCAGGTCGTGGCCCGCGATGACGGCCGTGCCCGCGTCGGGGGCGATCAACGTGGAGAGCATGCGGATCGTCGTGGTCTTGCCGGCGCCGTTGGGGCCGAGCACGCCGAAGATCTCGCCCTTCTTCACCTCGAGGCCGACGCCGCGTACGGCCTCGACGGTCTGGGTGCCCTTCCTGCTCCTGGTGGTGAAGGTCTTGCGCAGGCCGTCTGCCTGAATGATCATGAGGGTTCCCGCTCCTTCTAGGGCAACTCGTCCGCTTCGACCCGCCCGATCGCCTGCTCCACCCAGTCGAGCTGGGTCTGCAGCATGGCTTGGGTCAGGCGGAGGTTCTCGTCAACGTGCCGGGGGGTGCCATAACGCTCTTTGGCGGCGAAGACGTGTCCGAAGGTCTCCACGGTCATCGTGAGCTGACGCATCCTGCCATACAGGGCGTCCAGAATCTCCTGCTTTTCCAGCCGGTCCATGAATGTCATCGCGACCTGGAAGGGGTCGATGATCGGCCGCACCTCGTGCCAGGCCCCGAGCAGCAGGCGGTGGAACTCCGCCCGGCCGGCATCGGTGATCGCGTAGACGACCTTGCCCCCCTTGCCGGCCTCGACGATCTCCAGCAGGCCCTCGTCGGCCATCTTGGCCAGCCCGTGGTAGATCGAGCCGAAGGCCACGTTGGCCCAGCGGTCGACGTTCATGGTCTCCAGTCGCCTGCGGACGCCGTAGCCGTTCATGGGCTCGTCGAGCAGCGCGCCGAGGATGAGAATGCGCGTGGAGGACATGTGTTCAAGTTTGAGTACAAACTTGAGTTTTCGTCAAGGTCAAATAGGCTGGGCTCATGAGTGAACGACCAACGGCGCTGGTCACCGGCGCTTCCCGGGGTGTCGGCGCGGCTGTCGCCAGAGCTCTGGCCCCGACATATGACGTCGTGCTGGGCGGCCGCGACGAGGCCGCGCTCGCCGCGGTGGCGGCCGAGCTGCCCGGTGCGCGGCCGTGGCCGGTGGAGCTGACCCGGGTCACGCAGGCCGACGTCGAGCACGTCGAGCGGCTCGACGTGCTCGTGCACTGCGCCGGGATCAGCGAGCTCGGCCGGATCGCCGACCAGCCCGCCGACGTGTGGCGCAGGACGATGGACGTCAACGTCGTCGCCGTCGCCGAGCTGACCAGGCTGCTCCTGCCGGCGCTGCGGCGGGCCGGTGGCCACGTCGTCTGCGTCAATTCGGGGGCGGGCCAGCGGGCCAACCCAAGCTGGGGTTCCTACTCCGCCAGCAAGTTCGCGTTGAAGGCCCTCGCCGACGCGCTGCGCCTGGAGGAGCCCGAGCTCCGCGTCACCACGGTCTATCCCGGGCGGACGGCCACCGACATGCAGCGCGGCGTGCGCGCCTTCGAGGGCGGGGAGTTCGAGCCCGATCGGTATCTCACGCCGGAGAGCGTGGCGCGGGCCGTGCTGGCCGCCGTCACCGCCGGTCCCGACGCCCACCTCACCGAGCTGACCATCCGCCCGCGGGCCTGAATGGAGTCATTCACTACAGTGGGGTCATGCTCGAACCACTCGCTCACGTAGGACGCGACCCGGCGACCGGCGGCTACGTCAGGGACGCGTGGTCGCCCGCGGACCTCGAACTGCGCGGATGGTTCGCGGGCGAGGCCCGGCGAAGGGGCCTCGACCTGCGGGAGGACCGCAACGGCAACCTGTGGGGATGGTGGGGCGACCCCTCGCCGCGGCGGCCCGGCGTGGTCACGGGCAGCCACCTCGACTCGGTGCGCCAGGGCGGCGCCTACGACGGGCCGCTCGGCGTAGTCTCGGCCTTCGCCGCGCTCGACCTGCTGAGAGCGCGCGGCGTCACCCCGGCCGTGCCCCTCGGGGTCGCCTGCTTCACCGACGAGGAGGGCGCGAGGTTCGGCGTCCCCTGCATGGGGTCGCGGCTGCTCACCGGCCTGCTCGACCCCGAGCGGGCGCTCGCGCTCAAGGACGACGACGGCGACACGCTGGCCGACGTCATGACCAGGGCGGGGCGCCGACCCCACGAGGCCGGGCGTGACGACGAGACGCTTGCCATGATCGGCACGTTCGTCGAGCTCCACGTCGAGCAGGGCCGCGGCCTCGTCACCGAGGGCCGCCCCGTGGGCGTGGCCGGGGCGATCTGGCCGCACGGCCGCTGGCGCTTCGACTTCCGCGGCCGGGCCGACCACGCGGGCACCACCCGGCTGGCCGACCGCGACGACCCGATGCTGCCGTTCGCCCGCATGGTGCTGGCCGCGCGCGAACTGGCGGCGCGGCACGGCGTGGTGGCCACGGTGGGCAAGCTGCGCGTCTCGCCCGGCAACGCCAACGCCATCCCCGGCCACGTTTCGGCCTGGCTCGACGCGCGCGGCGCCGACGAGAGTGCCGTACGCGCCCTCGTCGCGGACCTGACGGCCGGGGCGGCGGCCGACGTACGGGAGGAGTCGTGGACGCCGGTCGTCGACTTCGACGCGGCGCTGCGCGACCGGCTGGCCAGGGCCGCGGGAGGCGACACGCCCGCGCCGATCCTGGCGACAGGAGCCGGGCACGACGCGGGAATCCTCGCGACGGCGGGCGTCCCGAGCGCCATGGTGTTCGTCAGGAACCCCACCGGCGTGTCCCACTCGCCCGATGAGCACGCCGAACAGGCAGACTGCGAGGCGGGAGTCGTGGCACTCGCGGACGTGCTGGAGGATCTGTGTCGCTGACCGAGACGAAGCCGAGGTCCTGATGGGGGCGGGGAGCGGTGGATCCGCCGTGGGCGGAGCCTCCCACGTGTACTGGTGCGAGCAGGCGTGGCTGCCCGAAGGCGTCACCGACGGCGTGCTCGTCGAGATCGAGGGTGAGCGGATCGCGCGCATCGGCCAGGGCCCGCCGGGTCCGGCGGAGCGGCTGGCGGGGCTCACCATCCCCGGCCTGGCCAACGCCCACTCCCACGCCTTCCACCGCGCGCTGCGCGGCAGCACCCAGGAGGGCAGGGGCGACTTCTGGACCTGGCGCGAGCGGATGTACACCGCGGCGGCCAAGCTGGACCCCGGCTCCTACCTCCGCCTGGCGAGGGCCGTCTACGCGGAGATGGCGCTGGCCGGGGTGACGTGCGTGGGCGAGTTCCACTATTTGCACCACGCCGGGGACGGCCGGCCCTACGACGACCCCAACGCGATGGGCCACGCCCTGATCCAGGCGGCCCGCGACGCCGGTCTGCGCATCGCGCTGCTCGACACCTGCTACCTGTCGGGAGGCATCGGCGCGCCGCTGACCGGCACGCAACTGCGTTTCACCGACGGCGACGCCGAAGGCTGGGAGACCAGGGCGGAGGAGCTGGTGGCGGCGTACGACGGGCAGCCCGACGTGGAGATCGGCGCGGCCATCCACTCGGTGCGCGCGGTGCCGCCCGAGCAGATGCCGGTCGTGGCGGAGTTCTCCCACCGCAACGCGGCGCCGCTGCACGTGCACGTCTCCGAGCAGCAGGCGGAGAACACGGCCTGCGTCGAGATGTACGCGGCCACGCCCGTCCAGGTGCTGCACGAGCGGGGCGTGCTGGGGCCGCGCTCGACCGCCGTGCACGCCACCCACCTGACCGACGTGGACATCGAGCTGCTCGGCCAGTCGGGCTCCTACGTCTGCATGTGCCCCACCACCGAACGCGACCTCGCCGACGGCGTCGGTCCCGCCAGGGCGACGGCCGACCGGGGAGCCTCGATCACGCTCGGCTCGGACAGCCACGCCGTGATCGACCTGTTCGAGGAGGCCAGGGCCGTCGAGCTGGACGAGCGGCTGGCCACCCACACGCGCGGCCACTGGCGCGCGGACGAGCTGCTCAGCGCCGCCACCGTCACGGGCCACACCTCGCTCGGCTTCCCCGGCGCGGGCCTGCTCGTGCCGGGCGCGTGGGCCGACCTGGTCTCCGTACGCCTCGACTCCGTGCGCACGGCGGGCGCGCGAGGGCTGGAGTCCGTGGTGTACGCGGCCACGGCGTCCGACGTGCACGCGGTCGTCTCCGGCGGCCGGCGCGTGGTCACCGAGGGCCGGCACGTGCTCGGCGACGTCGGCCCCATGCTCATCGAGGCGATCGCCGCCCTGCGATGACCGCTCGCGCGGGCGCCCACCGACAACCCAGGAGGAACCCATGACGGGCACGACGCTGATCGACGGGATCGGGCTCCTGTACACCGGCGACCCGGAACGCGAGGAGATCCCCGACGCCGCGCTCGTCATCGAGGACGGCCTGGTCGCCTGGGCCGGGCCCGCGAGCCGGGCCCCGGACGCCGACGCGCGTGTGGACGCCGGGGGCAGGGCCGTCATCCCGGGCTTCGTCGACAGCCACGCCCACCTCGTCTTCGCCGGCGACAGGACCGCGGAGTTCCAGGCCCGCATGTCCGGCGAGCCCTACACGGGAGGCGGCATCAGGACCACGGTCGCCGCCACGCGCGACGCGGGGGACGCCGAGCTGGCCACCCACGCCTTCGGCCTGGTGAACGAGATGCTCGCGCAGGGCACCACCACCGTGGAGATCAAGAGCGGCTACGGGCTGTCCGTCGAGGACGAGCGCCGCTGCCTGGAGATCGCCACCGTGCTGACCGACGAGACCACCTTCCTCGGCGCCCACGTGGTGCCCTCCGGCGTGGACGCCGACGCCTACGTGCGGCTCGTCGCCGGAGAGATGCTCGAGGCGTGCGCCCCCTACGCGAAGTGGGTGGACGTGTTCTGCGAGCGCGGGGCGTTCGACGGCGACCAGACCCGGGAGATCCTCACGGCGGGCGTGAAGGCGGGGCTCGGGGCGCGGGTGCACGCCAACCAGCTGACCGAGGGGCCGGGCGTGCGGATCGCCTGCGAGCTCGGGGCCGCCTCCGCCGACCACTGCACCCACCTTTCGGCGGCCGACGTGGACGCGCTGGCCTCCTCGGGCACCGTGGCGACGCTGCTGCCGGGGGCGGAGTTCTCCACGCGCTCGCCGTACCCGGACGCGCGGCGGCTGCTCGACGCGGGCGCGACGGTGGCGCTGGCGACCGACTGCAACCCGGGGTCGTCGTTCACGTCGTCGATGGCGTTCTGCGTGGCGCTGGCCGTACGCGAGATGCGGATGACGCCGCTGGAGGCCATCAGGGCGGCCACGTACGGCGGGGCACGCGCGTTGCGGCGCACGGACGTAGGCTGGTTGCGGCGCGGAGCTCGCGCGGACCTCGTCATTCTCGACGCCCCCTCCTATGTGCATCTGGCCTACCGACCTGGCGTTCCCCTTGTCCACCAGGTGTTCCACGGCGGCCTCCTCCTTGAGGAGGACATCCAGAACCCTCCCTCCGACGTAGTGCTTTAGGGAATCTTTGCCTCGGGCCGGACGTTGGGCCGGTAGGGAACGCAGCTGCGGGAACGAGGTGCCTGGGGATGGCAAGGCCTACGGGGAGTCGCACGCAGGAGCAGCATGTCGCCGATCGCGACCTGCTGGGGACCTATCTGGCCGAGATCGGCCGGGTCCCCCTGCTCACGGCAGAGGAAGAGGTGGAGCTCGCCAAGCGGATAGAGGCGGGTCTCTTCGCCGAGCAGTTGCTCGACAGCGGGGGCTCGGAGCCGCGCATCGGGGACGCGGCGGACGAGGAGCTGGAGCGCCTGGCCATTTCCGGCCAGCGGGCCAAAGACGAGTTCATCCAGGCCAACCTGCGCCTGGTGGTGGCGGTGGCCAGGAAATACTCAGGCCGGGGGATGCCGCTCATCGACCTGGTGCAGGAGGGCAATCTCGGCCTGGTCCGCGCCGTGGAGAAGTTCGACTACCGGCGGGGCTACAAGTTCTCCACCTACGCGACGTGGTGGATCAGGCAGTCGGTGGGGCGGGCGATCCACGAGCAGGCGCGGCCGGTGCGGCTGCCCACACACGCGGGCGAGCAGATGACCCGGTTGATGCGTGTGCGGCGCGACATCCTGGCGGAGTTCGACGCCGAGCCGACCGACGACGATCTGGCCCAGATCCTCGACCTGCCGATCGAGCGGGTGCGCGAGCTGCGGCGGTGGGCGTCCGACCCGGTCTCGCTCCAGCTCGGGGTGGGCGACGAGGACGAGACCGAACTGGGCGACATGATCGCCGACGAGACGTGGGCCGACCCGGAGCAGCAGGCCATCGACATCCTGGAGCGCGAGCGGCTGGACGAATGGCTGACCGGGCTGGAGGGCGTCACGAGCGAGATGCTGCGCTGGCGCTACGGTCTGCTCGACGGGCGCGAGCACACGCTGACGGAGGTCGGCGAACGTTACGGCATCGGCCGCGACCGCGCCCGCCGCATCGAGCGCGACGCCCTGGCCCGCCTACGCAAAATGGCCACGGCCGCCGCCTGAGACAACCTGCGCGCCCGCCGATCTGCCGACGTCTGTCGAGTGGCTGCTCAGGTCGCGTTCAGGCTGCTCCCTTTTGGGAACCCCCCGGGCTGACCGCCGCACCGCGGCAGAAGCAAGCAGATCGGGCGGGACCACCGGCACGCCGCGAAGCACGCACTCGTATGGTCGGGGGATGCATGTGGAGATGGTGCGGCGGTATCCGGTGAAGTCGATGCTGGGCGAGGAGGTCGGGCGGAGCGAGGTGACCGAGCGCGGCCTCGTGGGGGATCGGGTGCGTGCGGTGCTCGACGTGGCCACCGGCAAGATCGCCAGCGCGAAGAATCCGCGGCTCTGGCGTGGCCTGCTGACGGTGGAGGGCGCGCGGGTCCCCGGTGACGAGGAGTTGTCGCGGCTGCTCGGACGCGAGGTGCGGGTGATCGATGTGCCGCCGGCGGGCGCCGAGTTCGAACGGTCGGTGCCGGAGCAGGTGCTGGCCGAGGGGATCGAGGCGGAGGTGCCGTACACGGTGGGCACGCTCGGCGGGGCGTCGCCGGACGGCACGTTCTTCGATTTCGCCCCGGTTCACCTGATCTCCACGTCCGCTGTCGAGAGGATCGGCGCGCTGAGCCCGCGCGGGCGGGTCGAGGTGGTCCGCTACCGGCCCAACCTGGTGATCGCGACGGACGAGGAGGGGTTCCCGGAGAACGCCTGGGTGGGCCGGGAGTTGCACGTGGGCGACGCGGTGGTGCTGAAGGTCATGGTGGCCACGCCTCGCTGCGCCGTGCCGACGCTGGCGCACGGGCCGCTGGAGCGCGACACGGAGGCCCTGCGCACCGTGGCCAGGCACAACCGGGTGCCGGTGTTCGACATGGGGCCGCAGCCGTGCGCGGGGGTGTACGCGCGGGTGCTGCGGCCCGGTCTGGTCAGGAAGGGCGATCGGGTCACACCAGTGGGGTGAGGTGTTCGTCGAGGTCGTCGAGGATCTTGCCGGCGGCGGTGACGCCGATGCCGGTCATCCAGATCTCGTCGTCCACGTTGTGGGCGTTGCCCGAGGTGACGGCTTCGAGGTTCTTCCACAGGGGGCCGGCGGTGACGGTGGCCTGTGACTTGGCGGCGGCCTCGCCGTACGCGCTGTAGAAGAGGGCGTCACCGTCGGCCTTGGCGATGTTCTCCTGGCTGAGCTTGCCGAAGCGCTTGTCGTCCTGGTCCTTCAGCAGTTGTGTCTCGGGCCGCGGGATGGCGGCGTCGCCCAGCACGATGCCGCTGAAGGACTCGGGCCCGTACATGCGGATCTCGGTGGGCATGAAGCGCACGATGCTCACCTTGAGCTCGGCGAACTTGGCGCCCACGTCCTTGGCCCGCTGCTCGTAGTCCGACAGCAGCCGCGTGGCCTGTTCCTTCTTGCCGAGCGCTTCGGCGTCGAGCAGGAAGTTGTCCTTCCAGGTGATGCCGACGCGGTCGGTGAAGACGGTGGGCGCGATCTTGCTGAGCTTCTCGTAGAAGGGCGCCTGCCGGAACTTGGAGCCGAGGATGAGGTCGGGCCGGAGCGCCATGATGGCTTCGAGGTTCAGTTCCTGGAGGGTGCCCACGGCCTTGGTGGTGTTGAGCGTGGGGCCGAGGTAGTCGGGCCAGGTCTGGTTCTGGGAGGCCTGCGCGGCCCCGACGGGCGTGAGGCCGAGCGAGACCATGGTGTCGAGCTTGTCGGTGTCGAGCACCACCACCCGCTTGGGGTTCATGGGCACCTTGGTCTCGCCCATGGCGTGCTTGACGGTCCGCGTGGGACCGGCCTCCTGGGTGGAGGTGGAACTACCGCAGGCGACGAGGGCGAAGGAGAGCGTGGCGGCGAGGGCCAGGCGGAGACGCATGGGCATTCCTTGATCGGTTAGGTTAGGCAAGCCTAAGTATTCCACGTCCCGATAGTGCGGTGCCGTAACCCTTCCTGTGAGAAGGCCGAAACTCGCCCGAAACACCCGCACGGCGAGATTCACGAATGTGAAACACACCTGGTCGAGCCACGAAACCCCGGCCGAACACGCTGTGGCAACACGTCACATGTAAGGAGGGTCGCGTCGTGGAGATCGATAGCGGCACGACTGCCTGGATGCTCACGGCCGCCGCACTGGTGCTGTTGATGACTCCGGGCCTCGCGTTCTTCTACGGGGGAATGACCAGGGCCAAGAGTGTCCTGAACATGATGATGATGTCGTTCGGCGCCATCGTCACCGTCACCGTCACCTGGATGCTCTTCGGGCACTCGCTGGCCTTCACCGACAACCCCAGCTCGGCCCTCAACACCTTCGTCGGCGGTTTCGACGCCCTGGGCCTGCAGAGCCTGGTCGACACCGCCACCGCGGACGACGGCACCGGCATGCCGAGCCTCGTCTTCTCCATGTTCCAGATGACCTTCGCCATCATCACGGTCGCCCTGATCAGCGGCGCGATCGCGGACCGGGCGAAGTTCGGGGCGTGGATGCTCTTCACCGTCATCTGGGCCACGGTCGTCTACTTCCCGGTCGCGCACTGGGTGTGGGGCACCGGCTGGCTCAACACCATGGGCATCGAGGACTTCGCCGGCGGCACCGTCGTGCACATCAACGCCGGAGCGGCGGCGCTCGCACTCGCCCTGGTGCTCGGCAAGCGGCAGGGCTGGCGCAAGGAGCCGATGCGCCCGCACAACCTGACGCTGGTGCTGCTCGGCGCGGCCCTGCTGTGGTTCGGCTGGTTCGGCTTCAACGCCGGCTCCGAGCTCGCCGTGGACGGCATCACCGGCCTGGCCTTCATCAACACGCAGGTCGCCACCGCGGTCGCCGTGGGCGCCTGGCTCCTGGTGGAGAAGCTGCGCGACGGGCACGCCACCAGCCTGGGCGCCGCCTCCGGCGCGGTCGCCGGTCTGGTCGCCATCACCCCGGCCTGTGGTTTCGTCGACCCCTGGGCCGCGATGGTCATCGGCCTGCTGGCCGGTGCGGCCTGCGCGTACGCCGTCGGCCTGAAGTACCGGCTCGGCTACGACGACTCGCTCGACGTGGTCGGCGTGCACCTGGTGGGCGGCGTGGTCGGCGCCGTCGCCCTCGGCTTCCTGGCCGCCTACCCCGCCACGGACCAGCAGAGCGAGGGCCTGTTCTACGGAGGCGGCTTCGGGCAGCTCGGCCTGCAGGTGCTCGGCCCCGTCGCGGTCGGCGCCTACTCCTTCGTCATCACGTGGATCATCGGCACGGTCATCCACAAGACGCTCGGTTTCCGCATCTCCTCCGAGGACGAGGTCACCGGCGTCGACATCACCACCCATGCCGAGACGGGCTACGATCTCGGCACCGTTCACGCCTCCGGCGTGAGCTCGCCCAACGGCCCCGTCACCGCTCCCGCTACGAAGAAGGTGGACGCATGAGGCTCATCACGGCGATCGTCAAGCCCTTCAAGCTGGATGACGTCAAGGCGGCGCTCGAGCAGTTCGGCATCAAGGGCATGACGGTCAGCGAGGCGAGCGGCTACGGCCGCCAGCGCGGCCACACCGAGGTCTACCGCGGCGCCGAATACCAGGTCGACCTGGTGCCGAAGGTCAGGATCGAGGTCCTCGCCGAAGAGGACGACACCGAGGACGTGATCGACGTCATCGTCAAGGCCGCGCACACCGGCAAGATCGGTGACGGCAAGGTCTGGTCCGTGCCCGTGGACACCGTCGTCCGCGTCCGCACGGGAGAGAGGGGCCCGGAGGCCCTGTGATGAAACCCAGGCGACGCCCGGACGACGGGGTCCGGGCGGAGCTAGGCGAGGGGGCGCAGGAGTGAGGGGCGAGGCTCGTTCGTACGCCGCGGCGCGCAAGGAGCGGGCCGCGGACACCGACCGCTGGCTCAAGGATCTCTTCCGTACGGCCGGCGGCGGCGAGCACGTCTCTCTGGTCGCCGTCGGGAGCCTGGGCAGGGGCGAGCTGGCCCCCGGCAGCGACCTCGACCTCGTCCTGCTGCACAACGGGCGGGCCGACGTCGCCAGGATCGCCGACCGGATCTGGTATCCGATCTGGGACTCGGCGGTCAACCTCGACCATTCCGTGCGCACGGTCGAGGAGGCGGTGACCGTCGCGCGGCAGGACCTGAAGGCCGTGCTCGGCCTCATCCAGGCCAGGCACGTGGCGGGCGATCCCGAGCTGACCCGCAAGGCCAGGGAGGCGGTGCTCGCCGAGTGGCGGGCCGACTCCCGCCGCCGGCTCGGCGAGTTGCGCGCCGCCGCGGACCGGCGGGCCCGCGCCAGCGGCGAGCTGGCCTTCCTGCTCGAACCCGACCTGCGGGACGGTCGCGGCGGGCTCCGCGACGTCCAGGCCATGCAGGCGGTGGCCGCCGCCTGGGTCGCCTCGGCGCCCGGCCCCAGGGCGCGGGAGGCGTACGAACTCATCCTCGACGTGCGGCACGCGCTGCACGTCGTCACCGGCCGCGGCACCGACCGGCTGGTGCTGCAGGAACAGGACGCGGTGGCCGGGCTGCTCGGGCTGCTCGACGCCGAGGCGCTGATGCGCAGGCTCGCGGAGGCGGGCCGTACGGTCTCCCACGCCTTCGACGCCACCTGGCGCACCGTTGACAGGCTCCTGTCAGGCCCCGCTCCCCGGGGCCGCCGCCCGCTGGCCGACGGCGTGGTCGAGCACGGCGGCGAGGTCGTGCTCGCCAGGGGAGCCGACCCGCGCAAGGATCCCGTGCTGGTGCTGCGGGCCGCCGCCGCGGCGGCCGACTCGGGGCTGCCCCTCGCGCCCGCCACGGTCTCCGTTCTGGCCGCTCAGTCGCCGCAGATGCCGGTGCCGTGGCCTGAGGAGGCGCGCGACGCGCTGGTGTCGATCCTCGGCGCGGGCCGCGCCGCCGTGCCCGTGTGGGAGGAGCTCGACCAGGCGGGCATCCTTGTCAAGCTGCTTCCTGACTGGGAGCGCGTACGCCACCGCCCCCAGCGCAATCCGATCCACCGGTTCACGGTCGACCGGCACCTGATCGAGGCCGCCACGAACGCCGCCGGCCACACCCGCGAGGTCTCCCGCCCCGACCTGCTGCTCATCGGGGCGCTGCTGCACGACATCGGCAAGGGCTGGCCCGGCGACCACTCGGCGACGGGCGAGGTCGTGGTCCGCGACATCGCCGCGCGCGTCGGCCTGCCCCCGGCCGACGTGGAGATCCTCGCCACCGTCGTACGCCATCACCTGCTGCTGCCGGAGACCGCCACCCGCCGAGACCTCGACGATCCCGTCACGATCGAGAAGGTCGCGGCGACGGTCGGCACGCGGGAGGTGCTCGACCTGCTGGCCGCGCTGGCGGTGGCCGACGGCCACGCGACCGGTCCGGCCGCGTGGAACGCCTGGAAGGCGGGGCTGGTCACCGACCTCGTACGCCGGGTCAGGTCGGTGCTGGCCGGTTCGCCCCCGCCAAAGCCTCCCATGCTCTCGCCCGAGCAGGCGGCGCTCGCCCGGCACGGAGGCGGGGCCGTCCGCGTCCACGGGGGAGCGGTCACGGTCGTCGCCCCCGACCGGGTGGGGTTGTTGTGGAGCGCCGCGGGCGTGCTGGCGGCGCACCGGCTCGTCGTACGCTCCGCCTCGGCCGCCTCCGCGGGGTCCACGGCCGTGATCGAGTTCTCCGTCATCCCCGAGTACGGCTCGCCGCCCGACCCCGCGACGCTGGAGGCGGACCTCCGTCTCGTCCTTGCTGGGCGTCTTGACATCGAACAGCGCCTGGCCCGCCGTACGCGGTCGATGAGGCCTCCTCGCGTGCCCGTCGCTCCACCCCGCGTGACGTTGGTGGACGACGCCTCGGCGACCGCCACCGTGGTGGAAGTCAGGGCCCATGACAGGCCGGGGCTGCTGTGGCGCATCGGACGGGCGTTCGGTGAGTGTGGTCTTGACGTGAGAGCCGCTCGCGTGGAGACTCTCGGCGCGGAGGCGGTGGACGTCTTCTACGTAGTGGATCGCGCCGGTCGCTCCCTCCGCGACGACGCGCAGAGGGCTCAAGTCCGCGATCAAGTGCTTGCCGCACTGAGATAACCAACAGCACACGACTGGCGGACACCTTTGTAACAATGGTGTCCGAAATGCCTGGTAAGTCGGATGCTGTGGATACCTTGTGGACGACTTGAGGGCTCATTGACTGAGGGGACGATTGAGGGGTAGCGGAAGCAGTGACTACGGGGAACTCCGGCGGCGGCCCAGCCGCGCAGCGGGACCGCGAACGGCGGTCACTGCCACGTTTCGGCCTGCGTAACTGGCGTGTGAGGTGGCGGCTCACCGCGCTCATCCTGGTACCGACCATCGCCGGCGTCGTGCTCGGGGGAGCGCGGGTGGTCGAATCCGTGGAGAGCATCGGCGTCTACGACCGCACGGCCATCGGCGCCGAGCAGGCCGGGCGCCTGCGTGACCTCACGCAGGCGATCGGGCTGGAGCGTGATACGGCCGGCTGGGCGGGCGCGAACCGCACCGTGCGCAGGAAGCTCGCCGCCGCGCTGGAGCAGCGCAAGGCCGCCGTCGACACCCTGGTCAAGACCGTGCGCTCCGACCTCGACGCGATGGACGCCTCCTACGGCCCGCGCATCGTCAAGGCCGCCGAGCAGGCGAAATACGACCTCAGCCGGCTGCCCCAGATCAGGGAGGAAGGCCAGACCGACACCGTACGCTACGACTTCCTCACCGACACCCTGCTCAAGCTGCACGACGAGCTGAGCCTGCTGTCCGACGACTCGCAGATCATCGGGCAGTTCCGCGCGCTGAGCGCCCTCGCCTCGGCCAAGGAGGAGATCTCCCGGCAGCGCGTCCAGCTGCTCCAGGCGTCCTACAACACCCATCGGGTGGGCGCCGACGACGTGGAGGCGTTCATCGCCTCCAACGCCCGTCAGTTGAGCGACATCGCCGCCGTTGGCGCGGAGGCCGGACCCGACGTCGGGCTCACGTTGTCCAGGCGGCTGACCGGCACCGAGGAGTACGTCAACGTCCAGCTCACCAAGTCACGCGCGATCACCCTGGTCAGCGGCCGGTCGCCGGGCGCGCGGATCACCGAGAACCTGATCTCCGCCACGGGCGACCGCGAGCAGTGGTTCAAGCAGAACACCACCACCATCGACGTGCTCCAGGGCATCGAGGAGGACCTGGCCGGCAAGGTCGGCCTGCGCAGCCAGGAACTGCGCAGCGCCGAGATCCGCAACGCGGTCATCGCCGGAGTGCTCATCGTGGCGTTGCTGCTGCTCGTCCTGCTCCTCACCGTGGCCATCGCCCGCTCGATGGTCGGCCCGCTGCGCCGGCTGCGCACCGAGGCGCTGGAGATCGCCGGCTTCCGGCTGCCCGACGTGGTGCGGCGGCTGCGCGTCAGCGGCGAGGGCTCCGTGGGCGAGGTACGCCCCATCGAGGTCGAGGGCAACGACGAGATCGGCGAGGTGGCCAGGGCCTTCGACCAGGTGCACCGGCAGGCCGTGCGGCTGGCGGGCGAGGAGGCCGAGCTGCGCAGCAACATCAGCTCGATGTTCGTCAACCTCTCGCGCCGCACCCAGACGCTGGTCGAGCGGCAGATCTCGCTGATCGACGGCCTGGAGAAGGGCGAGCAGGACGGCGCCCGGCTGGCCGACCTGTTCAAGCTCGATCACCTGGCCACCCGCATGCGCCGCAACTCCGAGAACCTGCTGGTCCTCGCCGGCCACGAGGCCACCCGCCGACGCAGCCAGCCGGCCAAGCTGGTCGACGTCGTACGCGCCGCGCTGTCGGAGGTCGAAGGCTACGAGCGCGTCCAGGTCAAGGTGCACCGGGGCACCTCGGTGGTCGGCAGCGCCGCCAACGACCTGGTCCACCTGGTCGCCGAGCTGGTCGAGAACGCCATCCAGTTCAGCCCGAGCAACTCCCAGGTCACCGTCACCAGCAGCCTCATCGAGGGCGGCGGCGCGCTGGTGTCGGTGACCGACACCGGCATCAGCATGACCGAGGACGAACTGGCCGAGGCCAACCGCCGCCTGGCCGAGCCCCCGGTCGTGGACGTGTCGGTGTCCCGGCGGATGGGCCTGTTCGTGGTCGGCCGGCTGGCGCTGCGCCACGGCATCAGGGTGCAGCTCAGGAAGGGCGAGGGCTCTGGGCTGATCGCCATGGTGCTGCTGCCACCGGCGTTGATCGCCGACGGTGCGCAGCAGCCGCTGCCACAGCGCCCGGCGTTCGGCGGCGGAACCGCGCCGGGTCAGGCGGGTGTGCCGGGTCAGGCGGGGGTTCCGGGCCAGGCCGGTGTGCCGGGCCAGGCGGGCGTTACGGGCCAGGCCGGTGTGCCCGGACAGGCCGGTCAGCCTGCCTCGAACGGGACGTTCCGGTCGTTCGGCAGCTTCGACTCCTTCGACCCGGGCGCCCTCCGACCCGGCGCCAACGCCCGGTTCGGCGGAGGGCCCAGGCACGGCGGCCCGGGCACGTACGACAGCGCGCCGGGAACGCCCGGCCCGGCGTTCGGCACGCACCCGTCCGACCCCGGCAGGGCGGGCGTCAACGGCTTCACCGCCGACACCGACGGCGGGTCCTACCGCAGGCACCCGGCGTCGTTCGACTCCGGGACCTTCCCGTCGTACCCGAGCCAGGGCTCCGCGCGATCAGGAAATGGCGCGTTCCAGACGCCGCCGCCCCAGTCGTACTCCACGAACGACGTGCGCCGGCCCGACCCGGCCCTCTCGGCCGACGTGTCGCCCGTGGAGCAGGAGGACTTCCTGCCGATCTTCGCGTCGGTGGAGTCGGCGTGGTTCCGCAGACCGCCGGAGGATCAGGCGGCGCAGGCGGAGGGCGGCGGTGATGCCACGCCGGCGCAGGCCGTACGCTCTGGGGAGGAAGCGTGGCGAACCGCCGCCGATGCCGGCTGGCAGGCGGCGGCCGCCGCGAGCGAGCCGAGTCTCGGCGGCATCACCGCCGCCGGGCTTCCGAAACGCACTCCCAAGGCGAATCTGGTCCCCGGCACGGCGGCCGGCCAGGCGGCACAGCAGCAGCCGCCGCGACGGCAGGCGCCCGCGCCCCCGGTCTCCGCAGACCGGATGCGCAGCCGGATGGCCGGTTTCCAGCAGGGTGTGCGACGGGCCCGCCAGGAAGTTCGTGGACAGGAGGAACAAGAGTGAGTAAGCGTCCCGCTGGGGAGGATGCGTGACAACCCTGAGCCATGAGGCACATCGCTTCGACTGGCTGATCACCGACTTCGTCCGCAACACGCCAGGTGTGGCGCACGCCGTCGTCGTCTCGGCCGACGGCCTGTGCCTGGCGGCGTCGGAGGGCTTCCCACCCGACAGGGCCGACCAGCTCGCCGCGGTCTCCGCCGGCCTGCTGAGCCTGACGGTGGGCGCGTCCAGGGTCTTCGAGGGCGGGTCGGTGACGCAGACCGTCGTCGAGATGCAGCGTGGCCTGCTCCTGGTCATGGCGATCAGCGACGGTTCCGTGCTCACGGTGCTGGCCGCGCCCGACTGCGACATGGGGCTGGTGGCGTACCAGATGACGCTGCTGGTGGACCGGGCGGGACAGGCGCTCACCCCGGCCCTGCGCGCGGAGCTCCAGGCGGCCAGGACGCGGTGACGAACTGATGGGAGAGGGTCGTGTACGGCGTTGACGGGGCCGGGGACGACGAGCCCCTGTTCCGCCCTTACGCGGTGACCGGCGGACGATCCGAGCCCCGCTATCACCTCGCGATGGAGACGTTGGTCTCGTCCATGTCGATCCCGGACGACGAGATGGCCCTGCTCACCCCCGAGCAGGAGGCCATCATGCAGTTGTGCAGGACGTTCCGGTCGGTCGCCGAGATCTCGGCCCTGCTCCGCGTCCCACTGGGCGTCGCCAGGGTGCTCGTGGCGGACATGTCCGACGAAGGGCTTGTCCGCCTGCACCAGCCACACCTCTCCGAGGGACAGCCAGACCTCAACATGCTCGAAAGGGTGCTCAGTGGACTACGCAGGCTCTAGCCCCGGCCTCACGTCGACCAAGATCGTCGTCGCGGGAGGCTTCGGCGTCGGCAAGACGACGTTCGTGGGGGCGGTGTCCGAGATCCTCCCGCTCACCACGGAAGCGGTGATGACCGACGCGTCCGCGGGCATCGACGACCTCGGCCTGACGCCCAACAAGCAGACCACGACCGTGGCGATGGACTTCGGCCGCCTGTCGCTGGACCGTGACCTGATCCTCTACCTGTTCGGCACGCCCGGGCAGCACCGGTTCTGGTTCATGTGGGACGACCTGGTGCGCGGCGCGATCGGCGCCGTGGTGCTGCTCGACACCCGCCGCCTGGCCGACAGCTTCCCGGCCATCGACTACTTCGAAGAGGCCAAGCTGCCGTTCGTGATCGGCATCAACGGCTGGGAGGGGCAGTTCCCGCACTCCGACCAGGAGGTCAGGGAGGCGCTGGCGCTGTCGCCGCAGGTGCCGATCATCCGCACCGACGCCCGTAACCGCGAGGCGGTCAAGTCGACGCTGATCTCGCTGGTCGAGCACGTCGTGCGGCTGCGCTCCGCGCCCGTGCGCTAGCGTTCCCGCGGGCTCCACGGCACGTCGACGAGTGAGTTGAGCACCGGCACGAGCTGCTCCTCCTCGTAGGCGAGGTGGCTTGAGGTGGCGGCGGCCTACGGGCGGGCGTCGTCCGGCGCCTGACCGCCCGCGGCGGCCCGGTTGTCCACCAGCGCCTCGATGCCGTCGAGCACGCGCTGAAGGCCGAACTCGAAGGCGTGCTCGGGGCTGTAGGCGGCGTTGAGCTCCTCTCCTACCGCCTGCCCCACCCGGGTCGCCGTGGGATAGCGGTCGACGTCGGCGATCCTGCCGAGGAAGGGCGAGTGCGCGGCCCACCACTGCTCGTCGGTCATGCCCGTCCGGGTCTCGGCCTGCGCGGCCTCCACCGCGCCCCGGGCCGTACCGTGCACGAAACCGGTGATCAGGGTGATCACCGAGTCCATCTCCACGTCCGTCAGCCCGATCCCGTCGATCGCACGCAGTTCGTAGTCGTACTTCGCGGTGACGTTCGGGCCGAGCACGGGGCGGCTCGTCGCCACCTGCAGCAGCCAGGGGTGGCGCAGGTAGAGGGCCCAGTTCTCCCTGGCGATCTGCTCCAGCCGGCCCCGCCAGCCCCCGGGCACGTCCGGCGGCCGCGCGGTCTCGCCGTAGACGGTGTCCAGCATGACGTCGAACAACTCTGGTTTGCCCGGCACGTACGTGTAGAGCGACATCGTCCCGACGCCCAGCCGCTCGGCCACGCGGCGCATGGACAGCGCCTGCAGCCCCTCCGCGTCGGCCACCTCGATGGCGGCGCGCACGATGCGGTCGACGCTCAGCTCCGGCTTGCCCTTGCGGCTGGCCCGCTCGCCGGTGCGCCAGAGCAGCGCCAGGCTGCGCGCCGGGTCGCCCTTGCCCGAGTACTCGACGGTCACCGTCGTACGGTACACCGTACGGCGCTCTGGCATCGCGCCGCATCCATGGACTGCCGGTCCCAACCGTCGTCTGTCGGTGAAGGCTCCGTGGAATGTCGGTCCTCGATGCCGTGAAGTGTCGGTGCGCTGTGGACAATCTGTCGGTCAGAAGGTCCGTCAAATGTCGATGCGCTGTGGTATACCTGTCGGTCAGAAGGTCCGTCAATTGTCGGTGCCAGGTCTGTAGAATGTCGTTTCTGCAGATGGGAGCTTGCGATGGATCTGGTTGCGCGGCGTGTTGTCAATCATGCGCTGGAGTTCCTTGAATCGTTCCGGGTGGTGATCGTCAACGGTCCTCGACAGTCCGGCAAGACCACCTTGCTGCGGCAGTTGCAGGCATGTCGCGGAGGCACCTATCTGACGCTCGACGATGCGTCGTTGCGCGCGGCGGCGCAGGCCGACCCTGAGGTCTTCGTCGCCGACGGGTCCAGGCCGATGATGGTCGACGAGATCCAGCGAGGGGGGGACGATCTGGTTCTGGCCATCAAGGCGTCAGTCGACGCTTCGCCCAGCCGGGGACAGTTCGTTCTCGCCGGGTCGACCCGGTTTCTGGCCACGCCCTCTCTCAGCGAATCCCTGGCTGGACGGGCGAGCATCGCCGAGGTGTGGCCGTTCGCGCAGCAAGAGCTCGTAGGTGGCGACACGTCCTTCCTCACGAGGGCGTTCGAGGACCCTGAGTCCTTCAGGACAACGCAACACAGCGCGTACGGCAGGGCCGACTACTTCGATCTCATCGCCCGGGGTTTCTACCCTGAGGCGATGGCGATGAGATCCGAACTGGCCCGCGACGAGTGGTATACCGCCTATGTTCAGTCCATCATCGACACCGACATCCGCGAGATGGCTCGGCTCGATGAGCCGAGCAGCCTAGGGCGGTTGCTGAGACTCGTCGCAGCCTCCACCGCTCAGGAGCTCAACTTCGTCAAGACCGGCAGTGACCTCGGACTGCATCGCACAACGGTCAACCGCTACCTCGGTCTGCTGGAAACGGTCTTCCTGGTGCAGTCACTCCCCCCGTGGTCGCGCAATCTCAATGCCAGGGCAGTGCGGCGGCCGAAGGTGCACATCACCGACACCGGTCTCGCCGCACATCTGCTGTCGGTCGACGCCGAGGGCCTGGGCGCGCGAGTGTCACCTGCTCGAGGGGCGCTCGTGGAAACGTTCATCGTCAACGAGCTGACCAAGCAGGCGACCTGGTCTCCCTTCCGCCTGAATCTGTTCCACTGGCGCGTCAGTCAGGGGGCCGAGGTGGACCTCGTGGCGGAGCGGACGAACGGCCGGGTCGTCGGGGTGGAGGCCAAGGCCACGGACGCCGTCGGCCCCGATGACTTCAAGGGGTTGAGCACGCTCAGGGATTCGCTCGGGGACCAGTTCGTCCATGGGTTCGTCCTCTACACCGGCAGGCGGTCACTCGCCTTCGGCGATCGGCTCACCGCCCTGCCGATCAGTGCGCTGTGGGACCGGTAGCGGCCGCGCACCCGCGCGGCGTAGTGCGGGTCAGGCCGGTCGCGGGTCGCGGTAGAACTCCACGGGGTCCGGAGGTAACGGGGAGTTGCCCAGGATGAGGTCGGCCGCCTTCTCGGCGAGCATCATGACCGGGGCGTAGATGTTGCCGTTGGTGACGTACGGCATCGCCGAGGCGTCCACCACGCGCAGCCCGTCGAGGCCGTGCACGCGCATCGTCGCCGGGTCCACCACCGCGTCCTCGCCGGTGCCCATCTTGCAGGTGCACGACGGGTGGAGCGCGGTCTCGGCGTCCCTGGCCACCCAGTCGAGGATCTCCTCGTCGCTCTGCACCGCGGGACCGGGGGACAGTTCGCCGGCGTCGAGGTCGGCCCAGGCGGGCTGGGACAGGATGGTCCTGGCGTGCCTGACGGCCTCCACCCACTCGCGGCGGTCCTGGTCGGTGGAGAGGTAGTTGAAGCGCAGGGCGGGCTTGGCGCGGGGGTCGGCCGACGTGATCCGCACCGAGCCCCTGGCGTCGGAGTACATCGGGCCGATGTGCACCTGGTAGCCGTGGCCGCCGGCCGGGGCGGAGCCGTCGTAGCGCACCGCGATGGGAAGGAAGTGGAACATCAGGTTGGGGTAGGCCACGTCGTCGTTGGAGCGGATGAAGCCGCCGGCCTCGAAGTGGTTGGTGGCGCCCGGGCCGCTCCTGCGGAAGAGCCAGTCGGCGCCGATGAAGGGCCTGCGCCACCTCGCCAGCGACGGCTGCTGTGAGACCGGCTGCCTGCAGCCGTGCTGGACGTACACCTCCAGGTGGTCCTGCAGGTTCTCGCCCACGCCGGGCAGGTCGTGCACCATCGGCACGCCCAGGGGCTCCAGCAGGGCGCGCGGGCCGACGCCTGACAGTTGCAGGAGCTGCGGGGTGTTGACGGCCCCGGCGCTGAGGATGACCTCGCCCGCCTCGATGCGGTCGCCGTCGCAGCGCACGCCGACGGCCCTGGTGCCGTCGAAGAGCACCCGTTCCACGAGCGCGCGGGTCCTGACCGTGAGGTTGCGCCGGCGGCGTACGGGGTGCAGGTAGGCGCGGGCGGCGCTGAGCCGGCGGCCGCGGTGCACGTTGCGGTCGAAGGCGGCGAAGCCCTCCTGGCGGTAGCCGTTCACGTCGTCGGTGAGCGGGTGGCCGGCCTGCTGCACGGCCTCGAAGAACGCCTCGAAGAGTGGACCTCGGGCCGGGCCGCGTTCGAGCTTGAGCGGGCCGTCGCCGCCGCGGAAGTCGGTGTCCGGCTCGGCCAGGCAGGTCTCCATGCGCTTGAAGTAGGGCAGGCAGTGCGCGTAGTCCCAGCGCTCCATGCCGGGATCGGCGGCCCACCGTTCGTAGTCGAGCGGGTTGCCGCGCTGGAAGATCATGCCGTTGATGCTGCTGGAGCCGCCCAGCACCTTGCCGCGGGCGTGGTAGACGCGGCGGCCGTTCATGTGCGGCTCGGGCTCGGACTCGTACTTCCAGTCGTAGAAGCGGCTGCCGATCGGGAACATCAGGGCGGCGGGCATGTGGATGAACACGTCCCACAGGTAGTCGGGCCTGCCTGCCTCCAGCACCAGCACGGACGTCGAGGGGTCGGCGCTGAGCCGGGCGGCCAGGGCGCAACCGGCGCTGCCGCCGCCCACGATGACGTAGTCGTACCTCAACGGGGTATCCAGTCCTTCCACACGATCTTGTTCTCGGCGACCCACCGCTCGGCCGCCTGCTCGGCGGTCATCTTTTCGTTGATCATGTCACTGGCCACGGTGTTCTGGTCGTCGTTGGTCCAGTTGAAGTTGCGGACCAGCTCGTACGCCCGCCCGCCGGTCTCCGCGAACCGCCGGCTGACGATCTTGTCGAGCAGGTAGGGCGGGTAGTCGCAGGCGACCTTGGCCGGGACCTCGTCGCAGCCCACCGCGTACGCGGGCAGCGCGACCTTGACGAGTTTCACCTTGGTGAACAGCCATTGCGGTTCGTAGAAATACATGAGCAGAGGCGTCCGATTCCTCGTCGCGGACTGGGCCGCCTTGATCAGTTCCTCCTCGCTGCCCGAGTAGACGACCTTGTAATTGAGGTTGAGGTTCTTGACGAGTGCCTCGTCGTTGGTGACGAACGTCGGATCGCCGTCCAGGATCTGTCCGGCATTTCCCGTCTTCTCGGTTCGGAAGAGGCGTGCGTATTTATTGAGGTTTCGGTAGTCCGTAATGTCGGGGTATTTTTTGGCCATCCACTCGGGGACGTACCAGCCGATCACTCCCTTGTTCCCCGTGAGGCCGGCCGACAGAGCGACCTTCTTCTCCTCGATGAACTCTTTCTTCAGATCGTTGTGCCCCCAGTTCTCGACGATCACGTCCACCTTGCCGGATGCGAAGTCGCGCCAGGATTCTTCCTCCGCCGCCTTGCGCGTCTTCACCGTGTAGCCCAGCTCGTGTTCGAGCAGGTACGCCAGCACGGCCGCCTGGGCCTCGTACCCCACCCAGGCGTGCACGTCGATGTTGACCGTGCCCTTGGACACGGTGGCCGAGTCGGGCTCCTCGCCGGAGCAGGCCGCCAGGAGCAGGGCCGCGACCAGCGGCCCGACGAGCGTCTTCGTTCGCATGAGAGGTCTCCGTGCCCGGGCCCCGCGTGCGGGGGCCCGGGTCATCGAGGGGCTACTTGGGGATCCACGCCTGCCACTTGGCGGGGTTGGCCTCGATCCACTTCTTGGCGGCCTCCTCGCCGGACATGCCGTTGTTGGTCATGTCGTCGGCGACCGCGTTCTGGTCCTCGTTGGTCCAGCTGAAGTTCTTGATCAGCTCGTACGCCTTGCCGCCGGTGTCGGCGAACTTCTTGCTGACGATCTTGTCGAGGTCCATCTCCGGGTAGTCGCAGGCCACCTTCTTCGGGTCGGCGTCGCACCCCTCGGTGTAGGGAGGCAGGTTGACCCGGACGAGCTCGGTCTGGCTGAACAGCCAGTGCGGGTCCCAGAAGTAGAACAGCAGCGGCTTCTTCTGCGCCTGCGCCTGCTGGGCGCCCTTGATCAGGGCCGCCTCGCTGCCGCCGGTGACGATCTTGTAGTCGAGCTTGAGGTTCTTGATCAGCGCGGCCTCGTTGCTGACGTACGACGGGTCGCCGAACAGCAGCTGGCCCTTGCCGCCCGACTCGGAGGTCTTGAACAGCTCGGCGTGCTTGTTGAGGTTCTTCCAGTCGGTGATGCCGGGGTGCTCGTCGGCCATCCACTTGGGGATGTACCAGCCGATGACGCCCTTGTTGCCGGTGGAGCCCGCCTCGACGGCGACCTTCTTCTCCTCGATGAACTGTTTTTTCAGGTCGGGGTGGCCCCAGTTCTCGATGATGACGTCGACGTCGCCGGTCTCGAAGCCCTCCCAGGCCAGCTGCTCCTTGATCTCGGGCAGCTCGACCTCGTAGCCGAGCTCGTTCTTCAGCAGGTACGCCACGACGTTGGCGCTGGCCTCGTACCCGACCCACGGGTTGATGGCGATCTTCACCGTGCCGGCGGAGCTGCCGGAGGCACTGGCGTCGGCCTCGGGAGCGGCCGAGCCGGTCGCGGTGTCGACCGTGGCTCCGCCGCAGCCCATCGCGGTGAGTCCCAGGGCGAGAAGGCCTGCGAGCAGGCGAATCTTCATGTGAACTTCCTCTTTCGGGGGGAAGAGCGCCTGTCGGCGCCCTGCGTGATGCGGTCGAGCATGACTCCGAGGAGCACCGTGGCGATGCCGGCCACGAAGCCCATGCCGAAGTCGGTCCGCTGGGAGAAGCCGAGGACCACGTCGTAGCCGAGCGCGCCCGCCCCGACCAGGCCGCCGATGACGACCATGGCCAGCGTCATCACGATGCCCTGGTTGGCCGCGAGCAGGATGGCCTTCCTGGCCATCGGCAACTGCACCTTCCACAGCAGCTGGCGCGGGGTCGAGCCGGCCGAGGCGGCGGCCTCGACGACCGTGGCGGGCACGGCCCTGATGCCGTCCTCGACCAGCCGTACGACGGGCGGGACCGCGAAGATGACGGACGCGAAGATCGCGGTGAACCTGGTGGTGCCGAAGAGCGCCAGCGCCGGCAGCAGGTAGACGAACGCGGGCATGGTCTGGGCGGTGTCGAGCACGGGCCGCTGCACGGCCGAGAACCGCGGCGAGCGGGCCGCGGCCACCCCGAGCAGCAGGCCGATGGCCAGCGTGACGAGCACCGCGACGGCCACGGTGCTCATCGTCATCATGCTGTGCTCCCACAGGCCGAGCAGCGCGATGGCGAGCAGGCAGGCCAGCGCCGTCAGCGCGGGACGCAGCCCGCTCACCCGCCAGGCGGCCGCCAGCACGGCGAGCGCCACCAGCCACCACGGGGCCGAGGTGAGCAGCGACTCCAGCGGGTTGAGCAGGATGCGGGTGGTGGTGTCCTTGATGAACGTCGTCACCGGGTACCAGTTCGTCTCCGCCCAGCGGACGGCGTCGTTCACCTGCGCCACGACGTTGACGGTCAGGTTCTCCGGCCAGACACGCGGCAGCACGGGGATGAGCGCGAGCCCGGCCACCGCCAGCAGCCCCGCCCCGGCGAGGTCCAGCCGGGAGGTCGTGGCGTGCGGGTCCCGGCGGGCGAGCGCCATCGTCATCCGGTCGAGCATCACCGCCATGATCACCACGGCCACGCCCGCCGGGAGCATGATGCCGACCTGCGCCCGCGACAGGCCGCGGATGATGTCACCGCCCAGGCCTGGGGCCGAGATCAGGTTCGCGATGACGACCATGGACAGCGCCATCATGATCGTCTGGTTGACCGCCAGCGCCATCGTGGACCTGGCCAGCGGCAGGTGGACCTTGAACAACGTCTGCCGGCCCGTGGCGCCCAGCGAGGCGGACGCCTCGACCGCCGTGGGGGAGACCCCGGAGACGGCGAGGGCGGTGATGCGGATGGCGGGCGGGATCGCGTAGATCATCGTCGCGATGGCCCCGGCGGGCGCCCCGATGTGGAAGAACAGCGCGAGCGGCGCCAGGTACGCGAACGTCGGCATGATCTGCATGACGTCGAGAACCGGCGTCAGCACCCTGCGCACGCGCTCGGACAGCCCCGCCCACACGCCCAGCGGGATGCCGACGGCCAGCGACAGCAGCACCGCGACCGCGACCAGGGCCAGCGTGTCGACGCTCGACTCCCAGAGGCCGAGCAGGCCGAACGCGCTCACACTGCCCACCGCGAGCGCCGCGATCCACCGGCCGCCTGCCAGCCAGCCGAGCGCGCCCATGACGCCCGTGATGCCGGGCCAGCCGAGCGCGTACAGGACGGCGTGGAAGGCGTCGTAGAGCCCGCCCACGAAGAGCCTGATGTAGTTGAGGAAGTACAGGAAGAGCGGGTTGTCGTTCCTGTTGTCGTCGATCCACTCGCGCAGCTCGGTGACGGCCAGGAACGGCGCCGCCTCCCTGCTGTGCGGCAGCGTCCCCGTGTCGCGGAAGACCAGGTACGCCGCCGCGAACACGACCGCCGCCCCCGCCGGCGCCGCCCATTTCGGCAGGCCGAGCCTGGAGGGCGTGCCGACGGCCGTGGCGCTGCTCATGCGCCCGCTCGCACGGGGCGCTCCTGATCCGACAGGAACGACAGCAGGTCGACCCGGTCCACGACGCCCGCCAGTTCGCCGTCGTCCACGACCCTGATCGGCTGGGCGGAGGCGGAGGCGGCGGCGATGGCGTCCTTGATGACCGTGGTGACGGGCAACTCGGGCCCGTCCAGCGACTCGCCCGGCTCGGGCGGCCGGCAGAGCCAGCGCAGCGTCAGCACGTGGCTTCTCGGCACGTCGCGCACGAAGTCGGCCACGTAGTCGTCGGCGGGCGCGCCCACCAGCTCCTCCGCGGTGCCGAGCTGCACGATCGAGCCCGCCCGCATGATCGCGATCCGCTCGCCCAGCTTGAGCGCCTCCGACAGGTCGTGCGTGATGAACACCATCGTCTTGCCGACCTCCCGGTGCAGGCGGATGACCTCGGCCTGCATGTCGCGCCTGATCAGCGGGTCGAGCGCGCTGAACGGCTCGTCGAACAACATCACCTGCGGGTCCACGGCCAGCGCGCGGGCCAGCCCGACCCGCTGCTGCATGCCGCCGGAGAGCTGGTCGGGGTAGGCGTCGGCGTGGCCGTCGAGGCCTACCAGGGTGAGGATCTCCGCGGCCCGCTCGTGCCTGGCGGCCTTGGGGGTGCCCTGGATCTCCAGCCCGTACGCGACGTTGTCGATCACCTTGCGGTGCGGCAGCAGACCGAAATGCTGGAAGACCATGCTGACCTGGTGCCGCCGGACCTCGCGGAGCCGGGCGGGCGAGGCGCGGCCGATGTCCTCGCCGCCGATCCGGATCTCGCCCGCGCTGGGTTCGACGAGCCGCGTGAGGCAGCGTACGAGGGTCGACTTGCCGCTGCCGGACAGTCCCATGACCACGAAGACCTCGCCGGGGCGCACCTCGAGACCGACGTCCCTGACGGCGGCGGTGCAGCCGGTCTTCTCTCGCAGCGCGGCCGGGTCGAGATGTCTGTCCTCGCTGTTCAGCACTTTCTGCGCCCTGGGCCCGAAGATCTTCCAAAGGCCCTCGACGGTGATGGCCGCGCTGTGAGAATCGCCCACACTCGCCTCCTCGTTATGACGTCGCTCAACATATGTGGTGATTAGCGCCATTCTCAACGCTGTGACACTCCAGAGATCACGGCGCGGCTTCCGTGTTATGCGCTGAAACGTACTAACCGCTCATTAGAGGACATCTATCTAGATGTGGGTTATTTTCTCGCCGGGGGTGCTTCCCGCGTGGGATCCCAAGTTCTATCCTCATGAGTCACACGACTCGACTTTTGTCGCGTTAAGTTCGGTTGGCCGTCCTGTATGGGATGTGTTCCAATTACCCGCACTTGCTGATTTCCCCGGGGCGTATGCCCCCTCATATACGCCGATTCGGGCGAGGTGCGTTCGGTGAGTACAGAGCTGGGCGAGAGGCAGGCCGGCAACGGCGGCTGGCGGCTGCGCAACTGGCGTGTGCGCGCGCGGCTGGTCGCGCTCATCCTCATCCCGACGGCCGCCGCCGTGCTGCTCGGCGGTGTCCAGGTGCTCACGTCGACCGCCGCCGCCACCGACTACGCCCGTACGAACCAGTTCGCCCGGATGTCGGCGGAGCTCGGCGAGCTCACCCACCAGGTCTCCGCCGAACGGGCCAGAACGGCGTGGTACATCGCGCGCGACCGGCCCGCGGACGAGCTGAACGCCGTACGGACCCAGATGGGCCTGGCCGACCAGTCGGTCAAAGAGGTGCGCGGCCTCGCGCAGGCCCTGCTGGGCGACGCGACCGGCCGCACCGCGGACCAGATCGAGACCCTGCTCACCCGCCTGAACGACCTGAACGCCCTGCGCGCGCAGGCGCTCGACGCCAACCTGCTGCCCGGCCCGGCCGTCGAGCTCTACACGACCGTGATCGCCGACCTGCTGTCCGTGCACAACGAGCTGGTCAAGGGCAGCACCGACGACGAGCTGTTCCGCCAGACCCGCATGCTCGACGCGCTCGCCAGGGCCAAGGAGAGCGTCTCCTACCAGCAGGCGCTGGTCACGATCGTGCTGGTCGAGGGCGCGTTCGACCCCGACCAGCTCAAAAGGTTCCTCGGTGAGCAGTCCAAGGAGGCCAACGAGCGCAAGGGCTTCGCCGAGGAGGCCACCGCCGAGGAGCGCCGCTTCTTCGACGAGACCGTCAACGGCAGGTCCGCCGAGCGCATGTTGTTCCTGCGCGAGCTGGTGCTGATCAGGGCCACCAACGAGCTGCCGCTGCGCGGGCTCGACCAGGCCAGGCGCGACGACGCCAAGGAGTGGCACGACGCCGCCGCCGTGGTCGTCGACACCATGCGCACGGTCGAGCGGCGCCAGGCCCAGGGGATCGTGGCCCGCAGCGAGGCGCTCAGCGCGGACGAGCGGAGCAAGGCGTTCGTGATCGCGGGAGCGGTGCTCGCGCTGCTGGTGGCCGTGCTGCTGATCACCACCGGCGTGGCCAGGTCCCTCGTACGCCCCCTGCGCCGCCTGCGCGGCGAGGCGCTGGAGATCGCGGGCCGGCGGCTGCCCGACTTCGTGCAGCACCTGCGCGAGTCGCGCGACGGCGCGGTCAACGCCGAGGTGCCGCCCATCGGCATCTTCTCCAAGGACGAGGTGGGCGAGGTCGCGCGCGCGTTCGACGAGGTGCACCGCGAGGCCGTACGGCTGGCGGGCGACGAGGCCCGGCTGCGCTCCAACGTCAACGCCATGTTCGTCAACCTGTCCAGGCGCAGCCAGACCCTGGTCGAGCGGCAGCTCACGCTGATCGAACGGCTGGAGCGCGGCGAGCGCGACGACGCCCGGCTCGGCGACCTGTTCAAGCTCGACCACCTGGCCACCCGCATGCGGCGCAACAGCGAGAACCTGCTCGTCCTGGCCGGTCAGGAGGCCGCGCGCAAGTGGAGCGAGCCGGTCGAGCTGATGGACATCGTACGAGCGGCGCTGGGCGAGGTGGAGAGCTACGACCGGGTCAGCATCCAGGTCGAGTCGAACGTCGCGATCGCCGGACAGGCCGTCACCGACGTGGTGCACCTGCTCGCGGAGCTGGTGGAGAACGCCGTGTCCTTCTCCTCCAGGGACACCAAGGTCATCATCTCCAGCAGTCGCATCGACGAGGGCAGCCTGATGTTGTCGGTCACCGACCGGGGGATCGGCATGAACGCCGACGAACTGGCCGAGGCCAACTGGCGGCTGGCCAACCCGCCGGTCGTGGACGTGTCGGTGTCGCGCCGCATGGGCCTGTTCGTGGTCGGCCGGCTGGCGCTGCGGCACACCATCCGGGTGCAGCTGCGGGCCCAGGACATCGGCGGCCTGACCGCCATGGTGCTGATCCCGCCGATGTTGCTCACCGAGGTGCCGAACGCCGTGTCGGTGCCGGGACGGATCCCGGTGCCCAGGCAGGCGCAGGTGCACACGCCGTCGTTCGAGACCGCCGAGTCGTACGCGGCGCCCGTCCACACTCCGCCGCCCGCCACCCTGACCGGGCCTCCGCCGGGACATCCGTCGTTCGACGGCGCTCCCGTGGCGCCCGAGCCGTCGTCGTGGTTCGGCCCGCCGGCCGGCGGCCAGGACGCGCAGCCGCCGTACACCCGCGCGGCCGAGCCGCCGCCCGACCTGCCGGAGCCGCCGCAGGAGGAGTTCCTGCCGATCTACACCGCCGTCGAGGGGAGCGGCTGGTTCAGCAAGGCGGCGCCCACCGCCGACCACCGCGACGACTCCTGGGCCTCGCCCGCCGACCAGGGATGGCAGGCCGCGGGCGCGGCCTCGGAGCCCGCCCAGGGCGGCACCACGAACTCGGGCTTGCCGAAAAGGACGCCGAAGGCGAATCTGGTACCAGGCACCGCGAATCCGGCGCCCGCTCCAGCTCCCGCTCCACCGCTGTCCCCTGATCGGCTGCGTTCCAGGCTGGCCGGTTACCAGCAGGGCGTGCGCAAGGGCCGTGCTGAGCTCGAGGAGGACTCGTGAAGGAGCTGAGCCAGGCCGCCAGGGACATCAACTGGCTGGTCACCGCCTTCGTCGAAGAGGTGCCCGGCGTCGCGCACGCCGTGGTCGTCTCCGCCGACGGGCTGCCGATGGCATATTCGCGGGGCTTTCCCAAGGACCGCGCCGACCAGCTCGCCGCCATCGCGGCGGGCCTGGTCAGCCTCACGCAGGGGTCGGCGCGGGTGTTCGAGGGCGGAGGCGTCACCCAGACCCTTGTCGAGATGGATCGCGGGCTGCTGCTCGTGATGTCGATCAGCGACGGATCCTGCCTGGCCGTGCTGGCCGCCCCCGACTGCGACATGGGGCTGGTCGCCTACCAGATGACGATCCTGGTGGAGCGCGCGGGCCAGGTGCTCACGCCCGCCGTACGGGCGGAGCTGTCCGCCTCACGTCCGTGGTGATGGGAGTGAATCGTGGCATCGTGGGATAACGGTGAGCCCGAGCGCAGCTCGCTCGTCCGCATGTACGCCGTCACCGGCGGCAGGACGGCCCCGCGCACCGAGCTGGCCATGGAGGCTCTGGTGTCGTCGGCGACCTCGGCCCAGCTCGGCATGACCTACACCCGCGAATACCGGGCGATCAGCGAGCTGTGCCGGCAGGTGAGGTCCGTCGCGGAGATCTCGGCACTGCTGGGCGTCCCGCTCGGGGTGGCGCGGGTCCTGATCGCCGACATGGAGGCGGACGGGCTGGTCAGGGTGTACCAGCCGCAGCTGAACGCCGGCCTCCCCGACCAGAAACTGCTTGAAAGGGTGTTAAGTGGACTTCGCAGGCTCTAACCGGCTCACCTCGACGAAGATCGTCGTAGCGGGCGGGTTCGGCGTGGGCAAGACCACGTTCGTGGGCTCCGTGTCCGAGATCCTGCCGCTGACCACCGAGGCGGTCATGACGGACGCGTCGGCGGGCATCGACGACCTCGGCCACACGCCGGGCAAGACCACCACCACCGTCGCCATGGACTTCGGGCGGCTCTCCCTGGCCGACGACCTGATCCTCTACCTGTTCGGCACGCCCGGCCAGTACCGGTTCTGGTTCATGTGGGACGACCTCGTGCGCGGGGCCATCGGCGCGGTGGTGCTGGTCGACTCGCGCCGGCTCGCCGACAGTTTCCCCGCCGTCGACTACTTCGAGGAGTCGCGGATCCCGTTCGTGGTCGGCCTGAACGGCTGGAACGGCGAGTTCCCGCACGACGAGAGCGAGGTGCGCGAGGCGCTCACCCTCTCCCCGCACGTGCCGATCGTGCGCACGGACGCGCGGGCGCTCCCGGCGGTCAAGCACACCCTCATCACGCTCGTCGAGCACGCGCTGACCGTGCGGGCCGGCTGACCTACCGGCCGCTCCACCAGTGGGCGGCCACCAGCTCGGCCACCAGGGTCTCGGTCAGCAGGGCCACGTCGGGGTCGTCGTCGTGCCGGTACCGTACGGCGGCCGCGGCGTCCTTCACCTCCGCGCCGACGGTGAGCACCGTCGAACCCCGCCGGCGCACCCAGTCCATGGCCTGGTCGTCGTAACGCGAACCCGGGTAGAGCAGGGCCCGGTAGTCCAGGGTCTTGGTGAGGTAGACGTCCACGTGGGACCAGTCACCCGTCTCGCAGGCGTCGGCCGGGCGGCGCGGGCCCTCGCGGAACATCAGCGCCGACTGCTCCGCGGACGACAGGCGCTCGGCGGGCGCGACGGTGTAGACGCCGTGCGGGCCGTCGAGCAGCTCCAGCGCGCGCGGGAGCCAGGCGTCCGCGCGTTCCAGCAGGTCGGAGGTGGCTTCGGCGGCCCGGCGTACGAGGGCGGGCACGTCGCGGTCGCGCCCGGTGAGCGCAGCCTCCATGAGCAGCAGCAGCGCCAGGGTGTGCTGGAACGTCCGGCACGCGACGCCGCCGCGCTCCTCGCCCGCGTGCATGGGGATCACCAGGTCGGCCGCCTCGGCGAGGGGCGAGGCCGTGGTGTTGGTGAGCGCGGCCACGGGGGAGGGGCCGCCCGCGTACCTGGCCACGGCGTCGAGGGTCTCGCCGCTGGCGCCGGTGGCGGAGATCGGCACGACCAGGGTGTCCGGCCGGGCCGGGTAGGTGGCGGCGGCTGAGGCGTAGTCGGCGTGGGCGTCGACGCCCGCCGCCCGCAGGCGCAGGGCCGCCACCCCGGCGGCGTACCGGGAGCTGCCCATGCCGAGGAAGAGCACCCTCGTGATGCCTTCGGGCAGGGCGCGGAACGGGTCGTCCTCGGCCAGGGCGGCGGCGAGGCGCCGCAGCGCCTCCGGCTTGGCCCGCAGGTCGGACAGGTAGAGCTCGGGATTCACGCGTCATTCTCCTCGGGGTACCAGGTGCGCAGGACGCCCATGGGGGCGTAGCGCCAGCGGGGCAGGTGCCGGGCGGCGTAGATGAGCTCCCGGCATTCCTGCTCCACCTCGAACGGCCGGATCAGCCGGTCGTCGAGCAGTTCGGCCCTGCCGCGCTCGGCCAGGCGGGCGCGGTAGGCCGACAGCAGGGCGGCGCGGGCGGCGGCGGCCCACGCGGCGGCCTCGGCGGGCGGCGTGGACCGGCGCTTGATCGCCACCTGCGCCACGTGGTCCAGGCTGGTGGTGAGCTGGGCGACGTCCCTGGCCGCCGGCTGGTACGGGTCCGCGCCGGCGACCGTGGGATTGCCGTCGAAGTCGATCACCGCGTACCCGCCCTCCCAGCGCAGGACCTGGCCGACGTGCAGGTCGCCGTGGATCCTGATGCGCGGACCGGCCGCGAGCGTGTCCAGCGGGGCCAGGTCGCGCCGGATGGCCTCGGACCTGGAGGCCAGCCACGCACCGTCGTCGCCGCCGGTCAGCTCCAGGGCCTGCGCGAGCGCGCCCGCCGCCCGTTCCGCCAGGTCAGGGCCGCTCACTCCGGTGGGCGGGGGCAGCGTGGCGAGGGCGAGGTGCAGGTCGGCGGCCAGGCGGCCGAGAGAGCCGGCGAAGGCGGTGACGCCGGCCCTGTCCGGTGCGGCGGCCTCGTCGACGCACCACTCCCAGCCGTCCCGCGCCCCGGGCAGATAGCCCGTGACCAGGGCGAGGAGATGGTCACGGCCGTCCAGCACCGCGGTCAGCGCCGCGTAGGGAGGAGCGGTGTCCCGGAAATCCGCCGCAACGAGGTGCGCGAAAAGCTCCGGGGCGGGGTGGGGC